>JBPCTP010000503.1:0-5550 GCA_051011615.1 Microthrixaceae bacterium
CGTGCTCACCGTTTCTGTGAGCATTGCCGCCCGACGGGGCTGGTCGGGGGATGGCCGGCCGCCCGGTAGTTTCTTGCACGATGGCGAGCGACGATCCCAACCCGACGGCTGCGCAGGCCGAACCGACGCACAGAGCCCTCGGTCTCACCGATGAGGAACTGGAACTGATCATCGAGACCCTCGGCCGCGAGCCGAATCACCTGGAACTCGCCATGTATTCGGTGATGTGGTCGGAGCATTGCTCCTACAAGAGCTCCAGGATCCATCTGCGCCGCTTTCCGACCGAGGCCCCGTGGGTGCTCGTCGGTCCGGGTGAAGGTGCGGGTGTGATCGACGTTGGCGATGGGATCGCCGTCGCCATCCGGATCGAGAGCCACAACCACCCGAGTGCGATCGAGCCGCACCAGGGTGCGGCGACGGGGGTCGGGGGCATCCTGCGCGACATCTTCTCCGTCGGTGCCCGACCGATCGCAGTAATGGATCCACTTCGGTTCGGACCGATCGATGACGCCCGGTCACGCTGGATTGCAGAAGGTGTCGTGTCGGGCATATCGCACTACGGCAACTCGGTGGGCGTGCCGACCGTCGGCGGCGAGACCGTGTTCGACGACACCTATGCCGACAACCCACTGGTCAATGTGCTCTGCCTCGGCACGATGCCGACCGAGCGACTGGTCCTTGGCCGTGCCGAGGGAAAGGGCAACCTGGCGGTGCTCCTCGGATCCTCCACCGGTCGTGACGGCATCGGCGGTGTATCGGTGCTCGCATCGGCAGGTTTCTCCGACTCCGAGGCTGACGCCGAGAAACGCCCGAGCGTGCAGGTGGGGGATCCCTTCGAGGAGAAGCGCCTGATCGAGGCGTGCCTCGAACTGCTCGACGAAGACCTCGCGGTCGGCGTGCAGGACCTCGGCGGCGCAGGCATCACCTGTGCCACGTCGGAAACCGCCGCCAAGGGCGGTGCCGGGATGGATGTCGACGTGACGGTGGTGCCCGCACGAGAGCCCAACATGGAGCCCTTCGAGGTGATGACCTCGGAATCCCAGGAACGGATGCTGGCGATAGTGGAGCCGGACCGCCTCGAGGAAGTCCTGGCGATCGCCCGTCGCTGGGAGGTGACTGCCACCGTGATCGGGGAGGTGACCGGCAGCGGTCGACTGCGAGTCACTTCCGGTGCCGGTGGCGAGGTGCTCGCCGATGTGCCGGCCAAGTCACTGGAGGAGGACGCACCGCTGTATGACCGCCCGCGCTCCGAGCCGGCGGACCTCGACGCACGCAGGGCCGATTCTGCGGACGACCTGACACCCGGCGACCTGGCAGCGGACCTGCTGGCGATGGTGCGTTCCACGCAGTGGGTGTCGTCGCAGTACGACCACATGCTGTTCCTCAACACAGTCGCCGGCCCGGGTTCCGATGCCGCGGTGCTGCGACTCAAGCATCCCACCACAGGAGCTGACACCGGGCGCGGTCTGGCGGTCACGACAGATGGCAACCACCTCTGGTGTGCCGTGGACCCTCGAGTCGGTGGTGCCAACACGGTCGTGGAATCCGTGATGAACCTGGCGGTTGTCGGCGCTGAACCACGGGCGTTGGTCAACTGCCTCAACTTCGGCAACCCCGAGCATCCCGAGGTGATGTGGCAGCTGTCCGAAGCTGTGGACGGGCTGAGTGAGGCACTGAAGCACCTGGGGGTCCCGTGCGTGGGGGGCAACGTCAGCCTCTACAACGAGTCCCGCGGGTCTGACATCGATCCCACCCCGATCATCGGCGGGCTCGGAGTGATCGACTCGCTCGATTCGGTGCCACCGCGCCCGGTGCTGCGAGAGGGCGGCCGCCTGCTTCTCGTCGGCGACGCCCCCTCCGGCTTGTCCGGATCGCGTTGGGCGGCGATGCAGGGTCACCGAGGCAAGGGAACGTTGCCGGCGGCCGATCTGGATGCGGTAGCCAGAACGGCGTCGGTTGTTCGCTCGATGATTCACCACGAGGCCATCTGGGGAGCGCACGACGTGGCTGAGGGTGGCGTCGGCCTCGCGCTGGCCGAGATGGCAGCAGCGGGTGGCACAGGTGCGACCGCGGCCCGCTTGGCCAGTCATCTGGAGTTGTTCTCGGAAACCCCGGGCCGTGTGTTGCTGTGCGTGGATCCAGAGGGCCTCGCGGAGCTGGAGTCAGCCATTGTCGATGCCGGCGTGTCCTGCAGCCGGATCGGGGTCGCGGGTGGCGATTCCCTGTCCATCAAGGGTCTGCTCGACGTACCGCTGGCCGACCTCGCCGCCCGCTGGGAACGGACCTTGCCCGAAGCGCTCGGTGAGGGAACCACCCAGGGTTGACCACCACCCATCTTGTTTGTGGGGCCACGGTGCGTAACATCGTGGGGAATGTGAAAGAGGCCCGCCGTGGCGGAGAGCCGGTGGGAAAGAGGCGGATGAAGATGACCCGACGGCGCGGCCTGCGCAGCATTGGATGGATGGTCCTGGCCATCGCGCTGGTGGGTACTGCTTGCCTGGGCCCGGGGCAGTTCGATCCCACCGGTCGGGCGCCGATCGGCGCCCTCGAACTCGTGGTCGACGCAGCCGGCGGCATCAGGGTCAAGGGTTGGACCCTCGACCCCGAAACCTCGGCGTCGCTGGTCGTGAAGGTCGGCTCCGAAGGTGTCGTGCACGATGTCCTCGCCAACAGGTCTCGCCCTGACGTAGCGGCCGCCTATCCCGGATACGGAGCCGCGCACGGATTCGACTACACCTTCGGTCCGTTGCCCGCCGGCCTGCGCGGCATCTGCGTTTGGGTTCCGAACCAATACGGCGCAGGAGACGATCGCCTCCTCGGCTGCCAGAACATCCAGGTCACCGACGGCACCCCGGTAGGTGCCTTGGAGTCCTTGACGAGCCTGGCGCCGCGCACCATCACCGCCAGCGGCTGGGTCTTCGACCCGAATACCACTGCCAGCTCCGAGATCGTCGTGAACATCGACGGCAACCTGGCCGCACGCGTGCGGGCGGACGACTACCGCGCCGACATCGCAGCGGCGTACGGGCGCGGATCGTCGGGGTACCAGGTCGATGTCGAGGCCGAGCCCGGCAGCCACCAGGTGTGCGTTGCCACGTTCAACATCGGCTACGGAATCGACCGATTGCTGGGGTGCGACACGGTCGTCGTGGCCGAATCGACCGAGGATCGGCGCCCGGTCGGCGAGCTGACGTCGGTCGAGCCTCAATCCTCGAGCTCGGTGTCGGTGGCGGGCACCGCAAGTGACCCGGACGGCAATGCCGGATTGAAGGTGCGTCTGGACATCGACTCGGGTACCCCGGCTGCACAGGCCATCACGCTGCCGGTGACCGGCGGAGAATTCTCGACCGTGATCAGCGGTCTGGATCCCGGTCTGCACACGATCTGTCCGGTCGGCCTCGACGTTGACGGCGGGTTCGGCGTAACTGGGGATCGTGCGTTCGTGTGTGGTTCCACCTTCCTCGATGACCTCTCGGTGGGAACCGCCGGCACCACCTCGGATCCGACGAGGGTGGCGCCACCGTCGGGTCATCCCCTCGAGTTGGCCGATCGTGATGCGGGAGTGTCCGTGGAGCTTCGGGACGGTTCACTTCTGTGGTTCTTCGGCGACACCCTGCAGAAGGACAGCGTAGGAACCACCACATATTTCGTGAACAACACAGCGGCCTGGGCCGCCGCCGGTTCTCCCACGGTCACCCGTGATGCCGTTGACGGATCGCAGCCCTACCAGTTCGTCGAGTCGCCCCACAGCTGCTCGGACCCCACGTATCCCAACGAGGCGATCTGGCCCGAGTCGGCTGTCGCGGTGCCACAGCCCGACGGCACCGACAAAGTGCTCGTGTTCGCCTCGAAGGTGTGCCTGGGTACCGAGTTCCTCCAGATCGAGGCACAAGGCATGGCGCTCGTGGAGTACACCTACGACCCCGCGGATCCGCCGATAGAGGAGCAGATCGAAGGCGAGCTGACCCAGGACGATCTCTTCGGCGTCACCGACCCCTACGGCCGCGGCGCAGTGCTCGACGACGATGACTCGACCATCTACACCTACCAGTGCGGTCGCTTCACCCCGCTTGACCAGAGCGACTGGGGGCCCTGCAACGTGGGTCGGGTGGACTTCGGCGATCGCAGGGACCCGGCGGAATGGGAATTCTGGGATGGGGGTGATTGGGCGGACGACGCCAGCTGGTCCGACGACCCCGACGACGCAGCGGCGATCGAGTCCTACAGCGGCGACGACGTGGTCTCGCCGGTGGCGGCCTTCACGCTCACCTTCGACGCGACGCACGGCTACTGGCTCATGGTCTACAGCCCGTGGCCCGGCTTCACCGACCGTGTGGAAGTGCGGGTCGCGGACAGTCCCGTCGGCCCGTTCACGGACCCGGTCACCGTGGTCCTTCCCGGGTGCGACAACACGACTGGCGGAGTCACCTATCGCTGCTACGCCGGAACTGCCCAGCCGAAGCTGAGTGAATCCGGAATGTTGGGAGTTGGCTACTACGACCAGCTGATCACGGCTGCACCACTGCGTGGCCAGTACCTGACGGTGACCGTGCCGTTCAACGTCGTCGCAACTCCCGGCTGAGAGCCATGATTGCCGGGTGACCACCGGCCGGTTCGCACCCAGTCCCTCCGGTTCGCTGCACGTGGGCAACCTGCGCACTGCGGTGCTTGCCTGGTGCTTCGCACGCAGCGAGGGCGGCCGGTTCCTGGTGCGGATGGAGGACCTGACCACCGAGGCGGTCGCCGGCCACGAGGCGGAGCAACTGGCCGACCTGGCTGCACTCGGAGTCGACCACGACGGGTCGATCTGGCGATCCTCCGAACACGTGGATGGCTATCGCGAGGCGATCGCCAGACTGGAGCAGGCCGGGCTCACCTATCCGTGTTTCTGTTCGCGACGCGAGATCCGCGAAGCAGCAGAGGCTCCGCACGGTCCGGGCACCGAGGGTTCCTATCCGGGAACCTGCGCAGAGCTGTCCGAAGCGCAGGTGGCCGAACGACTCAGCCAGGGTCCGCTGCGAGCGATTCGCCTGCGAACCGGTGGGCGGAGCGTGTCGGTGCGCGACCGCCTCCTCGGCGACATCGGCAGGCCAGTGGACGACTTCGTGTTGCGCAGGGGCGATGGAGTTGCTGCCTACAACCTCGGGGTCGTCGTTGACGACGCCGCTCAGCGCGTTGACCAGGTGGTGCGTGGCGACGACCTCGTGCCCACCACGGCACGCCAGGTGTTGCTCCAGGAACTGCTGGACCTGCCCACGCCCCAGTACGCGCACGTGCCGCTCGTGGTCGGCCCGAACGGCAAGGGACTCTCCAAGCGCCATGGGTCGGTATCGCTTTCGGACCTCGCCGCCGCCGGAGTGGGGCCCGACAGGGTGCTCGGAATGATCGCCGAGTCGCTCGGGCTTGCCTCCGCCGGCGAGACGCCCAGCGCAGCGCAGGTCCTGGAGCGTTTCGATCCCGGCTCGGTGGACTGGTCGGTCTGGACCTTCACGCCGCCGGGCGGGTGAGCAGCCCTTCGCACGGGTCGGTCGTGCACGCTGTCGTGTGCCA
>JBPCTP010000504.1:0-4824 GCA_051011615.1 Microthrixaceae bacterium
AAGAAGCGATGCGATGAACGCGTGCCGGCGCGACTGCTCGATCACACCCTTTCGGGCGTCGATCAGCACTATCGCCAGGTCCGCGGTGGACGCACCGGTGACCATGTTGCGCGTGTACTGGATGTGCCCCGGCGTGTCGGCGATTATGAATTTGCGCTTCGGGGTGGCGAAGTACCGGTAGGCGACATCGATCGTGATGCCCTGTTCGCGCTCGGCGCGAAGCCCGTCGGTCAACAGCGCAAGGTTGGTCTCACCCAGTCCCATCCGCTCACTGACATCTTCCACGGCATCCATCTGGTCTTCGAAGATGGACTTCGAGTCATACAGCAGTCTTCCGATGAGGGTGGACTTGCCGTCGTCCACCGAACCTGCCGTTGCGAATCTGAGAAGCTCCATTACTTCACCCGACGGGTAACCGGGTGCTGTGCACCGAGCCCGTCTCCTCCGCATCGTGGGGCCCCAGCCCCACGGCGTCCGTATGTCGTTTCACTCATCAGAAGTCGCCCTCCCGCTTGCGATCTTCCATTGCGGCTTCTGACGCCCTGTCGTCTGCCCTTGTCGCCCCACGTTCGGTGATTCGGGTGGAGGCGACCTCGTCAATCACCGCGGATGCGGTGCCTGCATCGGACTCGACGGCACCGGTGCAGCTGGCATCGCCGATGGTGCGGAACCGAACGGTGCGCTTCTCGACGGTCTCGTCATCGCCGACCGTGACGAACTGGGTAACTGCGAGCCACATGCCGTCGCGGCGGAACACCTCACGCTCGTGGGCGAAGTAGATGTTCGGCACCTCGATGTTTTCGTTCTCGATGTACTGCCAGATGTCGAGTTCGGTCCAGTTGCTGAGCGGGAACACCCTGATGTGCTCACCGCGATTGTGGCGACCGTTGTAGAGGCTCCACAGCTCGGGCCGCTGGCTCTTGGGATCCCACTGCCCGAACTCGTCACGGAAGGAGTAGAAGCGCTCCTTGGCACGGGCACGTTCCTCGTCGCGGCGTGCACCGCCGAAGGCAGCGTCGAACCCGTTCTCCTCGATGCCGTCGAGCAGGGTCGTGGTCTGGAGCTGATTGCGGCTGGCACGCGGGCCGGTCTGTTCGACAACACGGCCCTTGTCGATCGACTCCTGAACAGACGCGACCACCAGACGCAGGCCGTACTGCTCCACGATCCGGTCGCGGTACTCATAGACCTCGTCGAAGTTGTGGCCGGTGTCGATGTGCATCAAGGGAAACGGTGGCCTCGCGGGCCAGAAGGCCTTGCGGGCCAGGTGCAACATCACGATCGAGTCCTTGCCGCCGCTGAAGAGCATGACTGGACGCTCGAATTCGGCGGCGACCTCACGGATCACGTGTATAGATTCAGCCTCGAGGGTTTCGAGGTGGCTCAGCTCGTAGTTCATTGAGGCTCGTGATTCGTCCGGGGTTGTGAAATCTTGTTCTGGTCGACCCGGAAAGGGCACTGGGGCCGTTTCCGGAGAGTCAGGATAACCACCGAAATCCCGACTGACCTAGTCGGGATTTCGGTGAAGCTCTGGTTCGTTTCGATTCAGCCTAGGGTCGGGAGATGGCGTTCCCCACCGATGACCAAGAGCTGGCGGCGATGCTCGCGGAGCAGGCCGGCGCACTCCTGTTGGAGGTCCGAGCCGAGATGGCGACCTCCGGAGCCGACACCAAGGAGATCAAGGACGAGGGTGATCGCCGCAGCCACATCTGGCTGATGGAACAGCTGGCCGCAGCCCGACCCGACGACGCCGTGCTCTCGGAGGAGGCCAGCGAGCAAGAGGCGCGGAACTCCCAGCGACTTGATGCCGAGCGCGTTTGGATCATCGATCCCGTCGATGGCACACGCGAGTACGGCGAGGGCCGCAGCGACTGGGCAGTGCACGTGGCGCTTGCCATTGACCACGAACCTGCGATCGGCGCCGTGGCGCTGCCCGGCCTCGGCACGGTGCTATCCACGGGCGATCCAGCAGCCGTACCCGACCCCCCGGAGCGACTACGCGTGGTGGTGAGCCGCACGCGTCCGCCGGCGGAAGCGCTCGCAATCGCAGAAGCCCTCGACGCCGAACTCGTGGAGATGGGATCCGCCGGGGCGAAGGCAATGTCGGTGCTGAGGGGCGAGTCCGACATCTATCCGCACTCCGGGGGCCAGTACGAGTGGGACTCCGCCGCTCCCGTTGCCGTCGCGCGCGCGAGCGGACTCCACTGTTCGCGACTCGACGGCTCGGAGCTGGTCTACAACCAGCCCGACACCCGTCTGCCGGATCTATTGGTGTGCAGGCCGCAACACGCCCAGGCGGTGATCGAAGCGGCCAGGGCGACGAAGTGAACGACCTCAACGCAGATCCGAACTCAAGTTTTCCTTCGTCCGATACCCCGTCGTCGGACACCGGGTCCTCGGACACGGGGCCCTCGGCCAACGGGGCTGGCGGACCGACGGCCGACGTCGAACACTTCGCCTTCACCGACAGGGGGCCGTGGGTCGTCGACCGCGACGAACTCAGCTGGCTCTCGGGAATCGATGTGCTGCGCGCCACGACGAAGCGGCAGGCACCGCTGCTCACGAGCAGGCGGCGCATGCCCGACCTGGCACGCCTGGCAGTAGTCAGCTCGCGAATCGCTGTTGCACTCGGAGGTTGGGCAGCAAGGGACCGACCCTCCGGCGGATCAGTTTCCAAGGCAGGCCTGTCGCGCCGATTGCGAATCGCCGCAGAACACCTCGGGCCCACCTACATCAAGTTGGCCCAGATCATCTCGAGTGGGGAGGGACTGTTTCCGTCTGAGTTGGTCGAGGAGTTCCGCAAGTGCCGCGACCAGGTCCGTCCGGAGACGTTCGAAACGGTGCGCGGCGTGGTCGAGACCGATCTTGGTGCACCACTGCAGAGCGTGTTCGCCCACTTCGACCCCGAACCCCTGGCAGCCGCTTCGATCGCGCAGGTACACGCAGCGACCCTGAGGACCGGCGAGGAAGTGGTCGTCAAGGTGCAGCGCCCGACGATCCGCACCCAGGTGCACCGCGACCTCAAGGTCATGTCGTGGCTGGCACCGTTTCTCGTGGGTCGCATCCCGATCGCTGCTCTCGCCAACCCACCCGCACTGGTGGAGCTGTTCGCCGAGACCATTGGTGAGGAACTCGACTTCCGCCTCGAGGCCGAGAACATGCTCGACGTTGCTGCAACTTTCGCGGCGCTCGGTCAGCGGGGCTACATCGTGGCCCGGCCACACCCGGAGCTGGTCACACGCCGCGTGCTGGTGATGGAGCGACTACACGGGTTCGCGTTCGAGGACCTCGAGTCGATGAAGGCGGCGGAGATAGACACCCACGAGGTGATCCGCATCGGTGTGGTCGGATTCACCGAGGGCTGCATGGTGCACGGCATCTTCCACGGTGACCTGCACGCCGGAAACCTGTTCGTCACCCCTGACGGCCGAATCGCCCTCATGGATTTCGGCATCACCGCCCGCATGACACCGCTGGAACGCAACGCGTTCATGCGGCTCATGCTCACCGGAGCGGTGGGCGACATCCGCGGTCAGATCGGGGCGTTTCGAGACCTCGGCGCGCTTCCGGCGGACACCGACCTCGATGACGTGATGCGCGAACTCGGACTGGACCAGGCGCAGGTGGACCCAACGTCGCTCAGCCAGGAGGAGCTCGTCGGTGAGATCCAACGCATCATCAAGGCGTTGATGGCCATGGGTGCACGGTTGCCGAAGATCCTGATGCTCTACGTGAAGAATCTCGTCTTCCTGGATGGAGCGATTGCGATGCTGGCGCCCGATCTCGACATGGTCAGCGAGATGGCACGCCTGTCGACATACATGGCCACCACGCACGGCGAGAAGCTCGCGAATGAGATGGGGATGGACCTGAGCGCGTTCGAGGCCGACCCCGCCGCCATCCGGGCCGGGTTCGGAATCGTGGACGACGATGCCGAGGCGCCGGTCACCTACCGCGACCTCCAGGCGCGTCGCGAGCTGATTCGCAAGCGTCTGGGCCAGAAACACTGAGGTCAGAAACTCTGACCACAGAAACACTGCCGGAGCGCGTCGCTCAGCCGGGCACCCGAGTCCCTGGCGGGAATAGCGGGAGCTAATCCCGAGTTGTATGGTCAGGAATAGCGAGAATCGCCCGGAGCGACTGCTCCGATGGACCAAGCGAACCCCATGACCAAGAGCAACCTGTTCGACTTTCCCAACCCCGTCAACGACAAGGCGGCGCGCACCGTTGCGACCGGCGTCGTCGTCATGGCGATTCTCGTGGCTGTCCTGGGCTGGGGATGGGTCCTGATCCCCCTCACCTACGGGTTCGTTGCGAGAGTGCTCACGGGCCCCACCCTGAGCCCTCTCGGACGTTTCGCCACCGGCGTGGCCGCGCCACGGTTGGGCCCGCCCAAGTACACGCCCGGGCCACCCAAGCGTTTCGCCCAGGCGATCGGCGTCGTATTCAGCGTGAGTGGATCCCTTCTGTGGCTGGGCGGCTACACAACCGCCTCGCGTGTGGTCATTGCGATGCTGGCCGGCGCAGCATTCCTCGAAGCTGCGTTCGGCTACTGCCTCGGATGTCGAGTCTTCGGCCTGCTGATGAAGGCGGGCATCGTGCCTGAGTCGGTGTGTGAGGAATGCAACGACCTGTCGCTGCGCATCCCCGGCCTCGTTGGCGCCAAGGCCGACTGATTCTCGCTTAGCGTTCGCGGCGATGCGACTGCTGATCGCCAGATGCACCGTCGACTACGACGGACGACTCACCGCCCACCTCCCGGAAGCCATCCGCCTGATCATGGTGAAGGCTGATGGGTGCGTGGCCATTCATGCCGACGGTGGC
>JBPCTP010000505.1:0-4469 GCA_051011615.1 Microthrixaceae bacterium
ACATGGACGAGTACGGCTCGGAGGAATGGATCGCCCGAAGCCGCGGCAACGACGACGAGGCGATCGCCACCGGATGGGCACGCCTTGAAGCCAAGGGCCTCGCCTCGGACGCTGCAATCAACGACGAAGGCCGTCGCTTCCGCCTCGAACTGGAACGTCGCACCGACCGGCTCACCGCTCCGGCTTGGGCGGCGGTCGGCCATACAACCACCGAGGCGTTCTGCAATGCGATCGAACCCCACCACGATGCTTTCCTGGCGAGGATCGGTGCCACCGCCGGGGCCCGCTGGATGCCCGCATCCCGCACACCCCGCAACTGACAGGAATCGCGCACCGTATCAGTGCGCGATTCCTGTCAGTTCGGTTTGGTTTCAGTCCGGCCGGCGAATCAGGCCTGTCGGGCGAACCTGCGGATGGACAGGGGGGCGAAGACCGCGATCAGCACCACCACCCAGATGAGTGTGTAGAGGACCGGGTGCCGTAGGGACCAAGCTGTCGGCTCGGCCACCTCTGCTCCCACGTTGCCGAAGAGTTCCCTTGCGGCCCTCGTGACCGATGACACCGGGTTCCACTCCGCGATGGTGCGCAGCAGGGGCGGAAAGTTCTCGATCGGCGCGAACGTGTCGGCCACGAAAGTGAGCGGGAAGATCACCATCATCCCGGCCTGGCTGATCACCTCGGGGCTCGGCACGATCAGGCCCACGTACGCCATGACCCATGAGATCGAGTAGGCGAACAGCAGCAGGAGACCGAACGCGGCTGCGCTCTCCAGCAACGTGCCATGGGCCCGCCAGCCGACGAGGAGTCCCGCACCGATCATGACGCTCAGGGTGAGGATGTTGTAGAGCACGTCGCTGGCGGTACGGCCGAGGATGACGGCACTGCGCGACATCGGCAGCGACCGGAATCTGTCCATCACACCCTTTTGCATGTCTTCGGCAAGACCCGCACCGGTGAAGGTGGCACCGAACACGAGGTTCATGGCGAAGACGCCGCCGACCAGGTACTCGCGGTACGAGCCGCCGGCGACGTTGATGGAACCTCCGAACACATATGCGAACAGCACCAGCATGAACAGGGGCGACACGAGAACCGCCACGAGGATTTCTGGAACCCGCGTGACCTTGCGGAGGTTGCGGCGGGCAATGGTCGCACCGTCGGCTGCGACGAGGGAAAGGCTGGGAGCTCCCATCAGATCGCCTCGCCAGCCGCAACCAACTGGGATCCGTAGACCGGGACCTCGCCATCCGGTGGCGGGGACTCGGAGCCGGTGAGGGTCAGGAACACGTCATCGAGGGTGGGGCGCCTGAGCCCGACGTCACTGAGCTCCACCGGCTGACCGTCGAAGGCCTGGAGCACCTCGACGAGGGAGTTCGCACCACCGGAGACGGGTACGGCGATCGAACGACCGTCGACCTGCACTTCGGTGTCCGCGTGCGAGCGCAGCACCGAGACAACGAGTTCGACATCATCATCAGAATCCACGACCACTTCGATTCGGTCTCCTCCAACCATCGATTTGAGCTCGTCCGCCGTGCCATGGGCGATCTTGGCGCCCTTGTCGATGACAACGATGTCATCGGCGAGGCGTTCGGCCTCCTCCATGTACTGGGTCGTCAGCAGCAGGGTCGTCCCGCCGCTCACAAGCTCGGAGATGATCGACCAGAGTTCGATCCGACTCCGTGGGTCGAGCCCGGTGGTGGGTTCATCGAGGAAGATCACCGGTGGGGCCGCCACAAGTGCGGCCGCCAGGTCGAGCCGCCTGCGCATGCCACCCGAATAGGTGCCTGATGGTCGGTCCGCCGCATCTGTGAGTGAGAAACGCTCGAGCAGCTCATTCGCACGGGCTGTCGAGCGCCGAGCTCCCAGGTGGTAGAGCCGACCGACCATTTCGAGGTTCTCGAAGCCGGTCAGGTACTCGTCCACTGCTGCGTACTGGCCGGAGAGTCCGATTCGTTTCCGGACTTCCTGCGGTTCGGCGGCAACGTCGAAGCCGGCAACCCGCGCCCATCCGCCATCCAATGAGGACAGGGTCGTGAGAATCGAAACGGCGGTGGTCTTGCCGGCACCGTTGGGGCCCAGCAGACCGAGCACGGTCCCTGCCTCGATCTGGAGGTCGAGTCCGTCCAATGCAGTCAAGTCGCCGTGCCGCTTCGTGAGCCCCTGCGCTTCCACTGCGAGCTGGGAGTCGGAGTGTGGCGCCCTGGCTGGCCGCGGGCCCGGCTCTGGGCCCGACCCGAAACCGGACTTATGGCGTATGTCGCTTTTACGTTGTAAGGACTGCATACGACGTAAGGTATTCATACACCGTAAGAAGAGTCAAGGGGTTTCCCGAGAACACCCGGCCATCTGACCGTGGGCGCGAAGAGAACGGCCGGCCTGAACTGAGTCGGGACTCGAGCCAGGCTCGGCTGGGTCAGTTCTGGGCGAGCCGGCGGCGTTCGAGGCCGTCAAGCAAGACGTCGACCGAGAACTCGAACTCGGTCTGGTCATCGCACCAGCCGAGTGTGTCCTCCTCGGAGTCATGGCTGATCTCAGCCATCATCGCTGCGAGGTTCGGGAAGTGTTCGATCATTGCTTCGAACATCTCGTCGTTGGCCTCTTCGGCCTCCGGGCTTGCGGGTACGAACATCTCCTGGACGAAACCCAGTGCCTGCGATCCGATCGCGTGCATGGAGTGGTGTGCCAGGTCCCAGGAGAACCCACCGGCGTGCATGACGCCGAGCACCTCATCGAACCAACCGATGATCGTCGGACTCATGTGTGACCGCGTGGCGATGACCGCCGGCGCCCACTTGTGGCGCATCTGAACCCGGCGAGCCGCAAGCAGCATCGAGCGCAACGTGGCTGCCCAGTCCTCGACGGGATCGGGCTTCTCGGTGCCATCGGCCTCGGCTCGGATCTCCTCGACGATCAGCTCGGCGACTCCGTCGAGTACGGCTTCCTTGTTGGGAACGTGGTGGTAGAGAGACATCGCCTCGACATCCAGCGCTGCGGCAAGGCGCCGCATGGTGAGCGCGTCAATGCCCTCGCGATCAGCCAGCTCCACCGCAGCGCGCAAAACACGAGCTCTGCTCAGTGGGATGCGGGGTGTGGGCTCGTCCTCGTCGTTCGAGGTAGACCTAGTGGCAGTGATCCGAACCACCTCCACCCCAAACGGTAGCCGTACAGCGTCAGGCCGGCACTACAGCACCGCGGCCGGTCGGCGGGCGCCCGCTGGAGGGGTCATGGAGGTTGGAAGCGGAACACCCGCAGGCGTGGCCACGTCCATTCCGGCGCCCTTTGCGGTCTGCACACAACGCGCGGCGTGGTCCGCGAAACGGACGACTCCCATCGATCCCGGTTCCCGACACTGGTGCACACCGTCGCGTGAACCTAACCTGTGATAGCAGTAGGGCGATTTGGTAGCGGAGCCAATCGGGGGGATCAGGACACTTCCATGAGACGACGATGGTCGGGTACGGCGATTCTCTCGGTGGTCCTGTTCGCAAGCGCGTGTGTGTCCTCCGCCGGAACGCCCGCCACACCGGGTCCGCCGGCGATCTACTCGTTCTCCGCCTCCCACACGGCTGGGCCTTCCCCTCTCACCACCGCATTCTCATGGAACATCGCTGTTCCCGAGACATCATTCACCTGTTCGCTCGATCTGGACGACGACGGTGTGTTCGAAGTGGTGGTCGACGAGTGCACCAGCACCTCGATTCGTTCAGCCACGTTCTCGAGTCCGGGATCGCACCCCGTTCGCCTGCGTGTCACAGACGGCGACGAGACCGTGACCAGCGCCCCGGTGACACTCACCGTGGCGCCGCCATCGCCGGATCCCTACGACGTCACCTTTCGATTCGGGCCAGGACTGTCCGTAAGCCAGATAGCGGCCTTCAATTCCGCGGCCACCCGACTGGCCAGCATGGTGAAGACGGGCCTTGCAGACACCACCATCGACATCGGTGCCGACCACTGCGTGACTGGCACCGACCCCTACTCGGGTCCGGTGGACGACGTACTGATTGACGCGCTGGTCACACCTATCGACGGTGCCGCTGGCACGCTGGCCCAGGCCGGACCGTGTGCGATGAGATCCGGTGGCGGGCTGACCGCATACGGGGTGGTCAAGTTCGATTCGGCCGACGTGGCCGGCCTGGAATCAAGTGGCCGCCTGGAGGACGTCATCCTGCACGAGATCGTGCACGTGCTCGGCTTCGGATTGCGCTGGGACTCCTCGCTTCTGCTGGGCGCCGGCAGCAGCGACCCGCGCTACGTCGGACCGGTCGCTCGGGGCGCATGGAACGAGATCGCCGGACCCGCAGCAGTGGTCGTGCCCGTCGAAGCCGACGGCGGACCGGGAACCGCGTACAGCCACTGGCGTGAGGTCGTCCTCGACAACGAGCTCATGACCGGTTACATCGATGCGGGATCGAATCCTCTCAGCACGGTCAGCATCGGCGCCCTTGCGGATCTCGGTTACGGAG
>JBPCTP010000506.1:0-4945 GCA_051011615.1 Microthrixaceae bacterium
CGTCCTCCCAGCTCGGGGGGATAGGGCGGCACCATCCAGCCGTGATCAAAGAGCGTGGCTTGCCAGTCAGCAGCCCATTGAGGAATCTCGCCCGTCTCGGAGCCGATCCAGTCCTTGCCTCCGGCGGCCTCCGGCGGCGCATGCGCGTCGAGGAACTCCAAGAGGTCTGCCCGGAACGACTCCTGCGCCGGTCCCCATTCGAGTTTCATCCCGGCCCGCCGCGCTGTGGTTCAGCCATGGCGTGCCTTCCCGCAACTGACACGGGCGTCAGGTTAGACCAGCCGGCGAGATGCCGGCACCCGATCGCGACGCAGGCCCCACAGCAGTGTGCAAGCCTCGGTTGATGAGCGATCCGATTCCCGCTTCCCGCCAACGGGTGCTGCTGCGACGCCGCCCAGATGGACTGGTCCACCCAGATGACGTCGAGCTGGTGACCGAGCCGATGCCAGAGCTGGCTGACGGTGAGGCACTCCTGCGCAACGAGGTCATCGGCATCGATGCGTCGGTGCGGTCCTGGCTGGGTGAGGGTTCCGGCTACCTGCCAGCTGTCGAACTGGGTGAGCCGGTCAGGTGCTCCACGATCGGCCGCGTGGTGGCCACGAACTGTGACCGGTACGAACTCGGCGACATCATCACGACCCTCGGTGGTTGGGAGGACCACTCGATCATCCACGACGACTTCTTCTCGACCTTCGTTTCCGCGCCCGACCCGGACTACGACCTGGAGGCCTTCCTCGGCCTCTACGGCTCCACGGGGTGCACGGCATACATAGGCATGCTCGAGGTGGCGAAGGTGACCGAGGGCGACACGGTGGTGGTGTCCGCCGCCGCGGGGGCGACCGGATCCGCGGCCGCCCAGATCGCCAGGATCCACGGAGCACGGGTGATCGGGATCGCCGGCACCGAGGAGAAGTGCCGTTGGCTGACCGACGAGCTCGGCCTCGACGGCGCCATCAACCACCGAAGTGAGGACATCGTCGCCCGACTACGGGAGCTGGCGCCCAAGCGGGTCGACGTGTTCTTCGACAATGTCGGCGGCGACGTGCTCGACGCCGTGATGGCGCGGCTGGCAATGCACGCCCGGGTGGTGCTGTGTGGGCACATCGCCAGCTACAACGATTCCGAGAAACCGCCCGGACCCTCCAATTACGTCAACCTCATCCAGCAGCGTGCGACGATGCAGGGATTCCTGGCCTTCGACGAGGTGCCCCGCTTTCCCGATATCGGCGAGGCCCTCCGCAAGTGGCACGAGAGCGGTGAGATCGTGGTGCGCACGGAAAGGTTCGAAGGTCTGGGCAGTGGTGTGGACGCACTCAACGCAATGTTCACGGGAGGCAATACCGGCAAGATCGTGATGCTCGTCGACCACGGCGACAACCCATGACCTCCGAGCTCGAGGACAGGACAACCCCACCTGTCACAGAGGTTCGCGATCGCGGGTACACGATCCTGCGGAACGTCCTGACCGATGGCGAAGCGGACGCCTACGTCGACGACCTGGCGCGTATCGAGCACGATTTGGGAACCGAAGCTGCCTCCAACGACTTCGAGGGCACGAACACGCTGCGCGTCTACAACCTGTTGCGCCACGGTGAGATGTGGCAGCGAATCCCCACCGACGAGCAGGTGCTCCCGATCGTCGATGCCGTCCTTGGCTCCGGTTGCCTGATCTCGAGCCTCTCCTCGATCCGTATCCAACCGGGCGAGACGCCACAGCCAATCCACTCAGACGACCAGGTCCTGCCAATTGCGCTGCCCGAGCCGCCGGTGATCTGCAACACGATGTGGGCGCTCACGGACTTTACCGAGGACAACGGGGCGACCCGTCTGGTACCCGGGTCACATGCCGGCGACAAGCCCGAGTTCGGACACAGCTACGGCACCGTTGCAGCGGAGATGGACAAGGGCGATGTGCTGGTCTGGCACGGACGCCTGTGGCACGGAGGCGGTGCCAACACCACGGATGCGGACCGGATCGGAATAGCGATGAACTACTGCGCCGGGTGGATCCGCCAGCAGGAGAACCAACAGCTCGGATTGCCCGTCGAGCTGGTGCGGAACTTCGAACCGCGCCTGCGCGAGCTGGTCGGGTACGGCACCTACGCGGGCCTCGTCGGCCACATCGAGAAGCGGACCGTGGAGCAGATCCTCTGTGGCGACGATCCAGCCGTCTCGATGCTCTGGGACGCCACCTAGTCACCGATGCCTGGAGGTACCGGGTTCGGTCCGTCAACCACGCGAACCCAGATCGCCGCCTAAGGGATCTCCAGGATTTCATCGAGCATCTGTCTCATCAACTGTTGGGTTACACCTGTTCGAATCTCGAATTCCCAGTCATCCAAGGCCTCCAGTGTTTCCCGTAGCCCTGACTGGACCGCCCGGAGTTCGGTCCTGTCAAGCGTCAGGTTGAAGCTGTCTGCGGTCTGGTTCTCTACCAGCATGTTTCCCTTCACCTCTGGACTTCGAAGTCAGGTCGCCGCCGAATTCAACCGTTCCCATCGGATCGAGAGTGCCCCTGGGGTCCTACTCACGAACCAACAGCAACGACGAGGCGAGCGGGCCACCGCCGGCCGCAGCCACGCCTACCTCTGGGAGTCCGCCGTCGGGCCGGTGGCACTGGCGCTCACCGCCTTCACCCCAGAGCTGGAGACAGGCCTCGTGCAGGAATCCGAAGCCGTGCAGGCGGCCGGCCGAGAGCTGTCCTCCGTGGGTGTTCAGCGCGACGCCGCCATCGGTGCCGCACGCCTCGCGGGCAATCGCCGTGCCGTCCTCGATGAACTTGCCGCCCTCACCCTGGGCGCAGAAACCAAGCGCTTCCAGCCACGCGAGTGTGATGAAGCTGAAGCCGTCATAGAGCTCCGCGATGTCGACATCCGCTGCGCTCAACTCCGTGCGCTGGAACATCATCGCGGCCGCATCGCGCAGCGCCATCGTGGTGAGGTCGTCGAACTGGTCCCAGCTGGGGCGGCCCCGCAAGGCCGTGCCGATCGCCTCGATCTGCACCGGAGCCCGCGACCGGTCTGCCGCGGATGCGGCGCTGGAAACGATGATCGCCGTCGATCCGTCAGCCGGCACATCGCAGTCGAACAAGCACAGCGGTTCGGAGATCATCCGCGCTTCGAGGTAGTCCTCGAGAGTCATCGGATCGGTGTAGACGGCCTTGGGATTGATGCCGGCGTTGCGACGGGCGTTGATCGCGATCTGGGCGAGCTGTTCGCGCGTCGTTCCGTAGCGATGGAAGTGCAGGTTCGCCATCATCCCGATCCAGTTCGCCGCGGATGCCGCGCCGAAGGGAAGCGTCCACTGCAGGAAACCCTGGGCCCGGTAGCTGCCGCCACCACCGCCCATCGTGACCGAGGCCCGACCCTTGTCACCCTGGGCGGATGCCTCCCAGACCGTCCGGAAACACACCACGTTCTCCGCCAGGCCTGTCGACACGGCCGCGATGGCATTGGCCACCGCCCCCAGTTGACCTGGCAGCTCCATCCCACCGCAGAACCAGTCGAGGTCGAGTCGAAGCGCATCCTGGAGTTCCACCACCCCGACCCCCGAGAATCCCGGCGGGACGTTCATGTTCCCCGGGTAGGTGGAGATGCCGTCGATGTCCGCAAGCGACAGCCCTGCGTGCTCCACGGCCTCGAGGGTCGCGTCGATCGTCATGGCGAGCGGGTCCTCGTAGATGCGTCGGCCGACGTTCGACTGACCGACACCGGTGATCACTGCGCTTCTCTCGCCGACGGTGGTGCCCTCTGCGACGTTCATGTGGTTGCCGTGCTGCCGCTCGGCGCGGGCTCGAACATCGGCAGCCACACGTTCCCGCGGCTGTCGGGGTACTCCATGAACGTGACCCTGACCGCCATGCCGAAGTCCACGTCGCCGGGTTCGCAGTTCACGATGTTGGTGGTGAGCCGGAGGTCGTCCTGTTCGGGCAGCGACACGATCGCGACCACGTACGGCGGATCCAGATTCGGGTACCAGGGCTGGTGGTTGATCGTGTAGCTCAAGACCTCGGCATCACCGGAAACGGCCTGCACCGACACCTCCCGCCCGAGGCATTCGGGACAGATCGGCGCCGGCGGATGGATCCAGTACGCACAGCGGTCACAACGAAGGAACCGCAGCTCACCCTCGGCACCGCCACGCCAGAAGTGCTCGTTGTCGACCGTCACCGCCGGCATCACCCGGAAGGGAAGCTCGCCCTGTGCATCGGAGTCGACCATTGCCGCATCAACCACGGTGCGCTCGCCCGTTCACCCCGTAGCCCATCAACTGGCTGCGTCTCCGAGGGCAGCCTGGAAGCCCTCCTTGGCAAAGGGCAACATCTCGCGCGCCGGCACCAGCCCGAAGCTCGGCTGCGTGAGCACCAGGACACCCAACACGTCCTCCCAGCTCGCACCGAACTCTGCGGCCAACTGGGCGTGACGCTGCACGCCGACGCCGTGCCGAAGCGCAACCGTGCAGGCCAGGCGAACCAGCTCCTTGGTGCGATTGTCGAGCGCCGGTAGGTCCTCGAGGTCGGCCAGGTAGCCCGACAGGGCATCGGTGGCTGCCGGGAAGGCCTCCTGCATGGATGGGAACTCGTCTCGGAATTCGTCGTTCATCGCCTCGGCTCCTCGGTCCGCTCGGAGACTACCCACCTAGGAGCGTGTGTTGTCCTGACTGAGGCCCTTGGGCATCACCATGCCGACCTGCTGGAGGTGCTGGCCGAGCATCGTGTCGAACTCGGCGGCCACGGAGGCGACATCCCACCCACCATCACGGTGCATCCACGCGATCGGTTTCGGGTGTTGGAACAGCGTGTAGCTGAAGTCGGTACGGCCGAAGACCTGGCCGTTCACCTCACCCGCCGCTTCGGAGGCCAGGTAGGCCACCAGCGGTGCATTGAGCGACGGGTCCAGCTCCGGCTGCACTTCCTCGGGTTCGCCGTCATCGGAAAGCTTGGCGG
>JBPCTP010000507.1:0-3611 GCA_051011615.1 Microthrixaceae bacterium
GGCCAATCTCGAGCGCACCCATCTGGCGGACTCCGCCACGGTGCAAAGAATCGACGCATCCGCTCACCTGGCAACCACGCCGGGCAAGTACGACATCGTCCTGGCAGATCCGCCGTATGCCTTCGACGGTTGGGTCGATCTGCTGGAGAGCATCGATGCGCCGATGGCGGTGCTGGAATCGGCACGCGAACCCGATCTGCCGACGCGGTGGGACGTGGTGAGGCAGAAGCGCTACGGCACTACGGTGGTGACCATCGTTGCTGCCAACTAAGGACACCTCGTGACAGTTGCCCTGTATCCCGGTTCGTTCGATCCGATTCACAACGGACACGTCGAGATCGTCGAGACAGCCTCGAAGCTGTTCGACCGGGTCGTTGTTGCCCCCATGCGCAACCCCCAGAAGGGCGAGCCGCTGTTCTCCCTCGATGAGCGCGAGGCACTCATCGAGGAATCGCTGGCACACCTCGACAACGTGACGGTGACGATGTTCTCCTCACTGGTGGTCGACCTGGCCCGCGATGTTGGAGCCGACTTCATCGTGAAGGGACTGCGCGCTGTGTCGGACTTCGAGTCGGAGCTCCAGATGGCCCAGATGAACCGCAACATCTCGGGTGTGGACACACTCTTCATCCCGAGTGCGTCGGGGAACTCGTTTCTTGCTTCGAAGCTGATCCGCGAGGTTGCCCGATTCGGTGGAACGGTCGACCAGATGGTTCCCGAGTGCGTTGCGGCTCGTCTGAAGGAACGCTACGCAAACGGCCGTTGATGATCCATCGGTCCCAGCGAACGAGCAATGGTGGCCGAGTTGGCTGCGCGGCGATGGTGGAATGCCGCCGCGGACGGTGCCAAAAGGCCCACACTGGTAGACGATGAACTCACCGAGCCCCGACGACGAGCCCCGCGACGAGCCACGCGAGGCAGCTGACAAGCCCAAGCGCAGCCGCGGCACCTATGGCACCCCTGAGATCGAGGACCACATCCGTACTGCCATCGAACTGGTGGAGTCGGCTCCCGGAATACCCATGTCAGCCTCGGTCCGGGTGAACCGCGACGAGCTGCTCGACCTCCTCGACGACTCACTCGAGAAGCTGCCGGAGGAGCTTCGTTCCGCTCGTTGGCTGCTCAAGGAACGCGACGAGTACATGGCTCGGACCCGGCGGGAGGCGGAAGAGCTGATCGCCGAGGCAAAGGCCCAGGTGGCCCAGATGGTGCAGCGCACCGAGGTGGTCAAGGCAGCCGAGGCCAGGGCCCGCCAGATCAACGAGGAGGCCGAGTCGAATGCTCGACGCATGAGGCGCGAAGCAGAGGACTTCTGTGACCAGCGCCTGGCCAGCTTCGAGAACGTGCTCTCCAAGGTCCAGAAGTCGGTTGTGATCGGTCGCCAGCGCCTCGCTGCGCCCACCATCGAGGAATCCGAGTTGCGTGGTTTCGATCCCGAGGATCTCGAAGCGGCAGCCGATTCCGCGAACCCGCCCTTCGACCAGGAGGGTTGATGGCCGGCGCGGCGGGCCGCGCCGCTTCCGGGACGAGCGACGACCTGCGATTCCGGGTACTCGAGCTGCGGCGCGATCGAAGCGGGTTCGAGGCATTGCGGCGTCGGGTCGAAGTGGAAGCCCAACAGGTCGGGGACTGCGCTCCGAGTGGCGATCCAGCCGAAGTGGACGTGCAGCTGGAGACTGTGCCAGACGGGGTGCGAGTCACCGGCAAGGTTTCATTCGACTGGGTCGGATCATGTCGACGGTGCCTCGAAGTTGCACGTGGGTCCGCCACCAGTGAGTTCGAGGAGCTCTTCGTGGACGATCCCGAGTCGTGGGTCGCAACCGATGACTCCGAGGCCGAGGAGGTCCATCCGATCGATGCGGGTTGGATCGACCTGACCGAGGTCGTGCGTGACGGCGTGCTTCTCGGCCTGCCTCTGGCGCCGCTTTGCCGTCCGGACTGCGATGGGCCCGACCCCGCGAAGTTCCCGGTCGGCAGTGGAGAGCCACAGCTCACCGATGCCGACGGAGATGAAGAGGACGACCCTCCGATCGACCCCCGTTGGGCCAAACTGTCCGAGATCCGATTCGACCCGGACGACTAGCGCGGCGGCTGCGCCGACCGCTCGATACGGCTTGTTCACAGCCGCATCCGCCGACTTAGGTCCAGGAACCTCTGGGCGCTACACTTCATCGTTCCCGTAACGTCCGAGGACTACCAATGGCCGTACCCAAGAAGAAGACTTCCAAGTCCAAGACTCGTAGTCGCAGGGCTTCAGCGTGGACCCTCGACGCGTCCGCTCGCAGCACCTGCCCCCGATGCAACGTCGTGAAGCGTCCCCATGTGGTCTGCGACAACTGCGGGTGGTACGGCGGCCGTCAGGCGATCGAAGTCGACTGACCTGCCATTTAGACAACTATTCAGCCGTTTGACATCACCTCTCCGGCTGCAGGTGCGACTCGTCGGGGCCATCAAGCCCGCAGCGCGGCCCGCATCGGCTGCCCCGGAGGTCACCCGTGCGGTGACCGCTTACGGGTAAGGTGACGCCGAACCTGAGAAGCGCCGGGTCGCTGGGGCCCGGCCATCGAACAGGAGCGCAATCCGAAAGTGCCTGCCGAGACCCACGTCCAACAAGGACCGGCCGACCGCCAGGAGATCCTGACCCTCGTTCAGGACCGTCTGGCCGACATCCTCGAAATAGACCCGTCCTCAGTCAAGGAGGGCGATTCGTTCGCGGAGGACCTTCACGTCGACTCGCTCGCCCTGATCGAACTCGTCGAAGCGCTCGAGGAGGAGTTGGGGGAGCGAAGCGTTGGCTTCCGCATCGAGGATGAAGACCTCGAGGACCTGAAGACCGTCCGAGATGCCGTCGACTACGTCCTCGCACGGCTCTGATACACATCCCTCCGAAGCAGCCCCCCTACCCGGGAATCTCGGGTACGACTTCGACGATCCCGAATTGCTCGAACTCGCGCTCCGGCACCGTTCATGGTGCGCGGAGCACGGCGGCGTGCCCTCGAACGAACGCCTCGAGTTTCTCGGCGACTCAGTTCTCGGGGTCGTCATCACAGAGCACCTGTTCCGGGCGTTCCCCGGCCAACCGGAGGGCGTGCTCGCCCGCCGCCGTGCTGAGCTGGTCAACACCGTGATGTTGGCGGAGATCTCAGCAGAGATGAACATGGGCGCGGAGATCCAGCTCGGCAAGGGCGAGGAACGTACCGGTGGCCGCGAGAAGGCTTCGATCCTCGCGGATGCCCTGGAAGCGGTTCTGGGCGCCGTGTTTCTCGACGGTGGTCTGGAGGCCTCCAGGCGGGTGATCGCGGATCTGTACGGAGACCGCCTCGTGGACGTCGCCGAGGGTGCGTTCATGACCGACCACAAGTCCCGCCTACAGGAACTCTCCGCGCAGCGCTTCGGCGACCTGCCGCGGTACGAACTGAGCGGGTCGGGTCCGGAACACGCAAAGGTCTTCACAGCAGCGGTAACCGTGGACGGCAAGGAAATCGGCAGTGGCGAAGGCCGAACCAAGAAGGAAGCAGAGCAGGCAGCAGCCGCCAAGGCCTACGAACACCTGATCGACGAATTCCCGACCGACTTATCACCAGAGGCCCAGGGGAGCATTGGCACTGCAG
>JBPCTP010000508.1:0-6072 GCA_051011615.1 Microthrixaceae bacterium
GCGACGTTGCCTCTACCACTGGATCGAACATCCCGACCCTGCTCGCGAGGCAGCCATCATCGCAGCACGCGCACCCCTGGTGCCCGAGAAACTTGCGGAGCAGGTGGCATCCATCGCCCAGCAGTTCCGGCACATGGGTCTGTACAAGCCACCCGGCGTTGCCGAATCCATCGACTGGGCGGTGGCCATGCACACCATCGGAGCGGACAACGTCGAGCCCGCGGTTGCACGTGCAACCCTTGGTTCCGTACTGAAGTACCGCGAGGACACCGAACGGGTGACCGACACGCTTCTCGACGAGATGATCTCAGGTGTCACCACCACCTGACCCACAGCGGTTCGTAGTGCTGCTTCGAAGCCGTGGCATTGCGGTGCCCGTGGGCTCGGCCGTCCGTTTCACCGAGGCTCTCGGGATCCTGCGGGCACCTGCCATGCCGGATCTCTACTGGGCAGCTCGCTGCACGCTCGTCGTGCGACACACGGACTTCGACGTGTTCGATGAGGCATTCGCAGAGTTCTTCTTCCACACCCCCCGGCCGGCGGGAGACGGTCCGCAAGCCGCCGAAGACTTCGGTGGACGCACGGTTGGCACAGATGGCGCCTCCGACTCCGAGGAACCACAGGCGCCGGAGCAGCCGGAGGTACAGCAAGTTGCGTGGAGTCGTCTCGAACTACTGGCGCGCCGCGATCTTGCGGAGTGCACCGCAGAAGAGGTCGACGAGCTGCACGCGGCCATCCGACAGCTGCGCCTCGACCCGCCGACGGTCGCGACGCGGCGTCGTCGCCCGGCGCGTCGCGGCCGTCTCGATGTTCGTCGCACCATCCGGGCGTCGATGCGCTCCGGCAGCGAGCTGACCGCCCCCCGATTTCGCGACCGCTCGTCGGCCCCACGTCGATTGGTGCTGCTCGTGGACGTATCGGGATCGATGACGCCGTATTCACGAACCCTGTTGCGGTTCGGCCACGCGGCAGTGCAGTCCTCGCGTCGTGTGGAGGTCTTCGGCTTTGCCACCAGACTCACCCGCCTGACCCACCAGCTCCGGATCAGCGAGCCCGATGCCGCCCTCGCGCGGGCAACTGCGGCAACGGAGGACATGTCAGGGGGCACCAGGCTGGGCGAGGTGCTGGCCGAGTTCAACCAACGTTGGGCAATGCGCGGGACGGCGCGCGGTGCCGTGGTGGTCATACTCAGCGATGGCTGGGATCGCGGTCAGCGTGGCCTGGTGGATGCGGAGATGGGCCGGCTGGCGCGAATTTCACACCGAGTGGTCTGGGTCAACCCGCTGAAGGCGACCGATGGCTATGAGCCATTGGCGGGCGGCATGGCCGAGGCCCTGGACCACGTCGACGACTTCGTGGAGGGACACAGTCTCGAGAGCCTGGTCGAGTTGGCCGCGTTGGTCGGGGCACCGGCCAGTGCATCGGAGCGAACAGCTACCGTGGCTGGCCCATGAGGGAGATCCTCGACGACATCGACCGATTCCGAGCAGGAGGGCAATCCGTTGCGCTCGCGCGGGTCGTGGACATCGAAGGCTCCGGACCGCGTCTGCCCGGAGCAGCGATGGCGATCAGCGAACGTGGCGAGGTCGCCGGTTCGCTCTCGGGAGGCTGTGTGGAGTCAGCGGTCGTCACCGAGGCCCTCGATGTCCTCTCATCGGGTCAGGCAACCATGGTCACCTTCGGCTACTCCGACGACGACGCTCTCGAAGTCGGACTGACCTGCGGCGGCACGGTGCACCTGTTCATAGAAGTACTCGACTGGTGAGAAGTACTCGACTGGTGAGAAGTACTCGACAGGTGAGCAGTACTCGACAGGTGAGCAGTACTCGACTGGCGACCCGCGCCGTGGGTGAGGTCCGGCCGTGAGCGAAGGCACCTACGCGCAGCTGGCGGGGGCGTTGCGCGCTGAACTGCCGGTGGCTCTCGCAACCGTGATCTCGGGCCCGCACACCGGGTCTCGGCTGTTGGTCGGCACCGATGGACGGCTCAGCGGTGCGATCGACGATGAGGACCTCGACCGGGTCGTCGAACGTGATGCCCTGGGAGAGCTGGCGGCAGGACGCACGGGGGTGCGCCACTACGGAGAAGCAGGCCAGACAGGCGAGCTGGCCGTCACCGTGTTCATCGAGTGCTTCGCATCTCCTCCGGAGATGCTGCTCTTCGGTGCGATGGACTTCACCGGCGCGCTCGTCCGGGTCGCCAAGGTGTTGGGATACCGAGTGACGGTGTGTGATGCCCGGGAGGTGTTTGCCACCCGGCAACGGTTCCCCCAGGCCGACAGCGTGGTTGTGGACTGGCCCCACCGGCTGCTCCAGAGCAACGGTGATGCGCTGGGTGAGCGCGATGCGATATGCGTACTGACCCACGATGCCCGTTTCGACGTGCCGGCCCTGCTGGCGGCGTTGAAGACGAACGCGGGCTACATAGGTGCCATGGGTTCGCGGCGTACGAATGCCGATCGGATCGACAGGCTCCGCGCCGAGGGCACCACCGAAGGCGAACTGCTGCGCATCCACGCGCCGATCGGTCTCGACCTCGGTGCGCGAACGCCGGAGGAGACTGCCATCTCGATCTGTGCCGAGGTGATCGCGGCCCGCACCGGACGCACCGCCGGACCTCTCGGAAACTCCGCAGGACCGATTCACTGATGACCGACGTCGGCGCAGCCGTGGGAGGCGACCCGCAGGGCGGCTGGGCGAACTTCTGGGTGCATGAGTCAGCGTTCACCGAACAGGAGTGCGATCTGCTGGTGTCCCTCGGCGAGGCTGCCCTGCCGGCCGGCGGAGCCGAGGATGCCTCGATCGAAGGTCTCGCGGACGGCGCTGAGCTGAGGGATTCCCGCATCGGGTGGCTGCCACGGGCGGAAACGACCGCCTGGGCCTTCGAGCGTCTGGAACAGATCGCCGCTGTCGCCAACACGAGCTGGGGCCTGGCCACCGATGGGATCATCGAGGACCTCCAGTACACGCTCTACGACACGGCCGGGTCGCACTACACCTGGCACCACGACGGCCTCGAAGCGGGGGTCGACGACAGGAAGGTATCGCTGGTGCTCCAGCTCAGCGACCCCGACTCCTACCGCGGCGCAGACCTGGAATTCCTGGAAGTTGCCGCCGACTACGACGACGCCGAACGTGCTGAGTTCAGTGGTCGCAGCCGTGCCAGAGGCACCGTCATGGCTTTCTGTTCCTTCGAGTACCACCGTGTGACTCCACTCGAGTCCGGTCTTCGACGGTCGCTGGTGGCGTGGGTCTCGGGGCCGCGGTTGCGTTGATGAACATGGGTGGGTCAGCCCAGGCGGCGCGCCGTCTCGGCGACGAACTCCACCACCGCGCTGGTGTCGAGGGAGTTCCAGGCATGACCCCCCTCGGTCTGCGAGCGGGTCGTCACCGACACGTTGCCGGGGCCGGCCCAACGTCGAACGATCGTGCGCTCGTCCATTCCGTCGACGACCACTTGCTCGGCCGACACCAGCGCAGCCCAATAACCGCCGACCTCCGCCAGGGCATCACCGGTGTCCACAGTGGGGTCGTCATCGCGCGCGGAGACCCAGATCGCGGAGTGTGGGTCCAGCACGCAGTCCTCCGGCGGTTGCGGCGCCGCGGCGACAGCAGCCGCACCAACGATCAGCTCGGGTGCGGTGCAGACTGCTTGGGTCGCCTCGGGTGCGCCGCGGCCGTGGCCCACGGTGAACACGCGCCCCAGGTCGACGCAGAGCGCTCCGATGGCGTCGTCGAGCAGTGCCGGCACCACTTCGGAGCCCACCGGTGGAATGCCTGCGACGAGCGACGGTGCCGTGATGTGGATCGAACCCGGCAGGGCTTCCTCGAGCTTGGTCTCGTTCTGGAACGTCGCCGGGTCGACGCTCTCGTCGGTGAGTGACATCACCAGCGGTGCCGGTTGGTCCGACTCCGGCACGAACACGCGATACGAAAACGGGACCCCTCGGATGTCGACCTCTGCCGCAGCTGCGGTCCCCGGTGTCACCGGCGATCCGTTGCTCGTCGGCGCAGGGGATTCACAGCCGGCGGACGGCACAGGGTTGAGGGTTGCCTCGAACAGCGCCCCTCCCGGTTCGACCACCGGATCGCCGGTACCGGCATCCGTTTGCGTGCCTTCGGGGTCCGTGCCCGCATCAGCGTTGCCGACGCTCGGTCGCTCACCCACCGACGTGGCGGCCCAGATTACGAGTGCCACCACGATCACGCCGGCAAGGACCGGGTAGATCGGGAAGCGATTCCGCTGTGCTCCGCTGCGGCGGACCCGTCCGGCTTCGCGTGTGAGGGGATCGCCCAGTGAGGCCCATGTAACTCCCGGCGGAGGGGCGTACGGGCCGCAGAGTTCCTCCACGGTCGACTGGTCCGTGTCCATGACGGCGGCGGTGCGATCCAGCGGGTAGCCGCCCAGGTGGTGAAGGCCCACGGCCACCCAGGTCGTCGAGTCCGCGCCGGACAGCCGCCGCCGCAGTGCCTCGCGTGCAGAGGCCTGCTCCGCCGCGGCCAGCTCGTCGGGAAACTCGGTTCCCAGGGCAAGAGCCGCCTCGGTTGCATCGCTGACGACCCCGGGCAGCCACGTGGACGGCGGATCCGATTCGCGACCGCCGAAACGGGCGGCGACCGTACTCGACAGCTCCGTGGCCATGTCCCGCTGGCCGAGCAGCCGGTAGGAGACTGCGTAGGCGTTGGCATAGGCGGGTGAGCGACGCGGGTCGCTCCCGCTCGATGGTTCCTTCACCTTGTCCAACCAGAGTCCCTCGGCTTCAAGCAAAGCCCCTTGTGTTCATCCCAAGCAGAGTAGGGGCGCTCGGCAGTTCGGCTCCGCATCGGCGTGGGCCGATCCTGCCGCGGTGCCCGACGTATCGCGTCTGGGCTGCAACACTGGCCCCGTGGCACCGGATGAACCCACCGAGATCCAGCCACCTGGACGGGGAGTGGGCTCACCCGGACCGGGTCGCCAATGGCATGTGCCTGACCCAGCTGGCGTCTCCGAGCCGTCAGCCCCGGAGGCCGGGCCCGCCCGGCAGGCGGCACAACCGTCCCGACAGCCTGCGGCACCGCCCGGCCCTGTTGTACCGCCCGTTGAGACGCCCGCGCCGGATCCCCAACCGCAGTACCCGGTGCCGCAGAAGGCACCGTCGGGGCCCAGGAAGCGCAGGCGTTGGCTGCGTTGGCTACTGATCGGCGCCGGAGTCCTGTTCGCGGTGTTGTTCGTGTACCTGTTCTGGCTGTGGCGTTCCTACTCGGGGATCGAGCGCGTCGACCTCGATGCCGTACTCGATCCGGTCTCCGGCGATGCGGTGAACTACCTGCTCGTGGGTTCCGACTCGCGCGAGAACCTCGACCCCGAGGCACCTGACGCAGCAGAGCCCACGGTCACCGGTCGGCGGGCGGACACGATCATCCTGCTCCAGGTGGGTCCTGAATCCACGCTCATGATGTCGATACCCCGCGATCTGTGGGTGACCAATCCCGCTACCGGGCGCGAGGGCCGAATCAACGGCACCTACAACGACGGGCCGGGCAACCTCGTGGCCGCGGTGCAACAGAACCTGGATGTACCCGTCAACCACTACGCAGAAGTGGACTTCGCCTCCTTCGCAGGGCTGATCGACGCCATTGGTGGCATCACCATCGACTTCGAGCATCCGGCGTTCGACACGGGTTCGGGCCTCAACGTCATCACCAGCGGCCCGGTGACCCTGGACGGAACCGCGGCGCTCGCCTATGTGCGCTCCCGCAACTACACCGAGGTGATCAACGGTGAGGAGGTCAAGGACCCCACCGCCGATCTGGGGCGTCAGGAGCGACAGCGCGAGTTTCTCGTGACCGCACTGGGAGAGGTCGGCAGTGAGCGCAACCCCATTGCGCTGGGGCGCGCTGCGGCGGCGCTCTCCGGTGGTTTGACCGTCGACTCCTCGCTCGGATTTTTCGAGGCCCTGTCATTCGCCAGGCGTCTGGGAGGCAGCACCCCCGAGACGCTGGTTCTGCCGACGAGGGGGGCGCGCATCGGGGGAGCATCGGTGTTGCTTCTCAACGAGAACGAGGCCCAGCCGGTTCTCGACCGCTTCAGGTG
>JBPCTP010000509.1:0-3039 GCA_051011615.1 Microthrixaceae bacterium
AACTCGAACATGGGTGGCAACTCGAACATGGGTGGCAACTCCAACATGGGTGGCAACTCCAACATGGGTGGCAACTCCAACATGGGTGGCAACTCCAACATGGGTGGCGGGGGCAGTATCCGATAACGCCACGGATGCGGGCTGCGCCAAACGTTCAGTGTGGTCTGCAGCGGATCGCGAACCGGCGGGGATCGCTGGGAAGCACGCGAGGCAATTCTGACGCCTGGGGGGGTCGACGAGAGTGCAGATCACTGATCACCATGCTCCTCAGATTGACGCGCTGACGACGGCGGCCTTCGCGGACACAGTGCTGCCGCTGGGAAGGCCAGCGGGCTGATGGCCGAGTGGTTGCCCTTGCTCGGGGTCGTGATCGGCGGCATGTTCGGCCTGATTCCGTGGATCGCGGGTCGCAAGGATGCGAAGCGTCAGGACGCTCGAGCCGACAGCCGCGAGCGACGCGACGAAGAACGTCGGGCGCGTTCTCATGTGACCGGGGCGCTCATCAAGTGTGCTCAGGTGACACACGACTTCCTCGGCGCGTGGGAGTTGTACGACGACGCCCGCAACGAGCTGGACATCGATGATGCAGCGACACAGCTCGACCTGCTCACGCAAGCGCATCACCGTGCGTCGGAGATGCGCACGGCCTGGACCGAGGCGCTCGTCGTCGTACCCCAGTCGGATCCTCGATCCGGCGTCATTCGAGAGATGCTCGAAAGGGCATGGACCCCTTCCGCTAGCGGGCCTGAGCTGGGCCAGCTGGCACACACCGCCGAGCGGGCGCTGAAACAGCTGATCGGCACCGAGCCAGCACTGTGACCGATCGGTGGGAGCGCGGTGGTTCGGTTCCGCTTCCCGACGATGCCGCGGAAATGCTGGACGACCTGGTCGCCGGGCGATCCACGTTGCTGCGCGTGGACACGGCCGACGTCGGGTGGATCAATGGCGGGCGGGCTGACTCTCCCTTGCTGGCCATTCGGCCAGGAGCTACCGCGACCTCAGTAACACTGTCGGTGACATGGGGATTACCGGCGGTGCCAAGCCCCGAGGTGTTCCTGGCCATCGTGAATGGCCATCTCAGTATCGACGCCCGCCAATTGCCCGCCGGGACACGAACCGGCCTCGAGAAGTGGGTCCAGGACTTCAATCAAGAGTTGAGCGCCAACCAACGTGAACTGTCGTTCTTCGCAGTCACTGGCACCGTGCTCGAAGTCAGCGCCCGCGCGGTGCAGCGGGGCACCTTCGCCCAATTTGCTCCTGCGGCTGCCCTCGGCCTCGCCGCCACGGCAGCAGCTGTTGCCGCGAACTGGCCCAAGCCTTCCGGAGACGCAACACCCGTTGGGCCTCCAGCAGATCCGCAGACGGGTGGCGGCGGGTCAGGGGCCATGTCACCACCGCACAAGCCGACGGTCATCCTCGTCTCACTGATTTTCATCTGTGCGATCAGTGGCCTGGCGATCGCTCAGTGGACGGCCGTCGGCGACGACCCCATGTCGAGTCCAGATGTGACTTCTGACTCGACAGCGCCCCCCACCAACCGGGCCCCAGGCACGACGACACCACCTTCCGAGCCCCCGGCCGAGACGACCACTCCCCCTACCGATTCACCGGTCACCGCCACCCCAGAGACGGTGACGACGTCTGGCCCCCCAAGCACACTCGAGCCACCACGCGACGAGTGCAACGACGGTTACCCGCCGCAGCCGTGTGCTGGGGCACCGTCCAATCAGTTGCCCGACCAGTCACCGTCGGTCGGGGGTTCCAGCGACGAGCCAGGGTCCGGCTCAGACGACGACGAATCGGACTACAGCGGGGCCATCCCTACCACTGGTTCCGCGGCGGCCAACACCTTGTATCTCGCTCTTGGCACCCTGGTCATCGGACTGCTGACTGTTGTGGGGACGCGACGGCGTGATCCCGGCTCGGTCTGATCTGGGCACTCGCCAATCAGTGGGCGGTCGCACAGTCTGGGCGGGGATACCCCGCTGTTCTCCGGAGCCAGCTGGAACACCCGCGTGTGAGACTCCCCTGACTGAAGTGTTGGCCCGCTCGTCGGTCACCGCATGGCAGGGCTCCGAGCTGGTGGGTCACCCGACCAACGCCGCCGTCGACGCTCCCTCACACCAGTACTCTTCGTCGTCTGAGGTGCCGAACCGTCGCTTCGACCAGGCGCTGATCACAGGCGCGCCGATTCCGACGAGAACGACGCCCGCTGTGGAGATGACCGCCAGCAGCAACGACTCCTGCGTCGGCGACAACCCGCTGCTACACGAGCCGGGATGGCGGGACTGATTGTGGTCGGTGAGTCGTTGCTGGGAGACCGTGGGGCTGCTCACCTGGTTGCCGACTTGTTCCCGCGACCCCGTCGATCTGCCCTTCGAGTTCGGCGACACGAGTCTGTGTCGCTGCTAGGTCGTCGTCGCTGTCGTCGCTGTCGTCCTCGATCGGCTGGATCTGTGGCGATTCCGGAGCGCCGAAAAACGCTTCGGCTGATTCATCGCCGCCGCCGAGATCCCACGACCTTCCCGGTCAGCACCGCCAAAAACGGCGGACGATCAGAACCACAAGAGATTCCAGGGCGACACCCGCCGTAGGCCCAGATCCCAGCCGAAGCAAACAGTGCCGGTCGCTGGCAATGCGATGGTGGTGGTTGTGGTTGTGGTGGAAGGCGCTGCCGGCACGGTGTTGGTCGTGGCAGGCTGCGCCTCAACCGCCTCAGTTCCACCTTCGCTCCCGAACGTGTAGGTCAGCCACAACACGACGAGGCCCCCGAGCGCGGGGAGGACGCCAACCACGATCCAGTCGAAACGTGCCCCCATCACGGCCGTATTGAGGCCGAGACGCTCCTGCTTGTTGTCTGCACCTCACTGGTCAGCATCCGTTCGCCATATGGCGCCGACCGACCCCACGCGGACTCGCCCCGGGCTGGTCGGCTGCGGGCGGTATCCGGTCGAGTGGTCGGCCAGTGCAAGGGGCGTCAAGCCGACCAGGATGACGATGCGCGTCGCGAGACGCCGAAACCTGGCAGGACGAGTGGTC
>JBPCTP010000510.1:0-2608 GCA_051011615.1 Microthrixaceae bacterium
TGATTCCAGCGCCGACGCCCACCCCCACCCCCACCCCAGTGCCTACGCCTACGCCTACGCCGACACCCACCCCGACACCCAGGGCCACACTCGCGATCCCGACTCCCACCCCCACGTCGAACTGACCCAGGCAGCGTCGCTGCTCCACTGTCCCAGCCCACGCTGAGCTGATGTGGTTGCGGCGGCCCCGCGTCTCGTCCAGAGTCCTATGTCCATCGATGTCCGACGATGAGTGATTCATTCGACTCAGATCCGACGTCTTGTCGCGCTGGTCCGACCGCGCATCGTGGGGTTCGATTGGTTCGCCTGGCCCACCGTGGGCGAGCCCACTAGGTTCCCTACGGATTTTCGGGCGGAGGTTCCACTGATGACAGGTTGGTCGTTGTTGTCTCTCTCGCGGACCGGGGGATGGGCATCGGGGCTTCGATCGGCGTATCGAACCCGCATGGGGCGAGGTCTGGGCGTCGTGGCATGCATGGTGATCGCTGCTGGGTTGTTCGCCGAGTCGCGTGAAGCGCAGGCCGCACCGGTGGAGGGGTTCGTCCAGGAGGTGTACGCGTCGGGACTCCCGCTCGTGACCGACATCGAGTGGGCGCCGAACGGGATGCTCTACGTCGCCCAGCAGACGGGGACTGTTCGTGTGCTCGACAACGGAGCCTTGGCCGCAACTTTCGTCGACCTGAGTGCTGAGGTGAACTCCGCTGGTGAGCGGGGACTCCTGGGCATCGCCGTCCATCCACAGTTGCTCACCGGCTCGCCGTATGTGTACCTGCTCTACGCCTATGACCCTCCAGAGACCTCGGCGCAGACCGGGAACGCTGGTCCGGACGGCGAAGGTCAGCGAACCTCGCGACTGATCCGGGTCACCGCAGATGCTGCCACTGGGTACACCACCGCCGTGCCTGGCTCGGCAACCGTGATTCTCGGTGGTGGTGGCACTTGGGCAACGCTTGGCGATCCCAGCGCCACTGCCGGCCCTGGAGACCCATGGGCGTGCGGCAGCGCCCCATCGATCAACGATTGCATTCCCGCTGACGCGGTGACCCACGGGGTCGGCACCGTGCGGTTCGGGCCGGACGGCATGCTCTACGTCGGGAGCGGCGACGGAGCGGACTTCGAGGCCGAGGACCGGTCGCTGCGGGCGCTCGACCTCGACAGCCTCGCCGGCAAGGTGATGAGGATCGACCCCACTTCCGGCCTCGGCTTGTCCGACAACCCCCACTGGACCGGCGACGGCAATGACAACCGCTCGCGTCTGTGGGATGCGGGCTTGCGGAATCCCTACCGGTTCACGTTCGACGATGCCGGAGTGTTGTGGATCGGCGACGTTGGCAGTGGCACCTGGGAAGAAGTCAACAGGGGTGATGAGGGGGCCGACTTCGGGTGGCCGTGTTACGAAGGCGGGTCGGGTGGTGCCCTGCAGCAGAACGGAGACTTCTCGGCAACGCCGGAATGCGGGACGTACTACGGCGACAACCAGGCCGTGCCGCCAGCGTTCGCCTACAGCCACGCTTCGGGAAGTGCAGCGATCATCGCTGGCGAGTTCGTCGACGCGACCGGATGGCCTGTCGAGTACCAGGGTTCGCTGGTGGTGGCCGACTACGTGCGCGGCACCATCGACACCGTCGCCCTCGGACAGCCGTCGCCCTCGGTCACACCCTTGGCTGACGACGTGGTCCCGGTCGACCTCACCTTCGGCCCAGACGGTCACCTGTATTTCGCTGACATCGCGGGCAGCGCCGTGCAGCGCATCCGCTACAGCCCGGACGAGCAACCGAACGGCATGCTGCGAGCCATCAGTGCGCCACCAGCACCGACCACGATCTCCGCAAACGGGGTTGCACGAAGTCAGTGGGGGCTCGACTGGGTCATGCTCCAGCCCGACGCCTATGACGTGTGCTTCAGCGATGTCCCGGGCCTGACGACGCCGCCATGTCAGACGGTGACGGTCACCGCCGAGACGACCACCGTGGCCCAGGGGGCCTTCGTTGCCCAGGGTGTGCTCAGCATCAGTGCAGTTGAAGCCGGGAGTGGCACCTTCCTGCAATCGGTCATCACCATCGACGGTGTTGCTGTCGGTGAGGGTGGTGTCTCCACACAGCGGGACGCGGGTGATCACCTGGTCTGTTGGGGGGTCGTTGCCGACTGGACGCCGCCCCCGTGTGAGACTGCAACCGTCGGCTCCGGTGCGACCACGGCGCTGACCGGACAGTTCACGTCGTCACCAGGGACATCGGGGCCGTCGAACCCGACGGGCATGCTTCGTGTTCTCAGCATGCCGGCCGTGCCCACGACGATCCTCCTCGACGGCCAACCGGTGACCCAGTGGTCCACCGAGTGGATCCCGACTCCCGTCGGCTCTTACCAGGTGTGCTTCGCCGACGTGCCCGGGTATGTCACGCCCAGCTGCGCAGCGGTCGAGATCACCGAAGGCGCGACCGCGACGACCACGGGGACATTCGAACCCCTCGGCACGCTCCGGGTCACCACGGACCCGCCCAGCAACACCGCCATCTCGGTCGATGGCATCCCCCGCAACAATTGGGGCCTGTTCACGACCACCCCGGTCGGCACCTACGAGGTTTGCGCTGCATATGTGGCGGCGCCC
>JBPCTP010000511.1:0-5139 GCA_051011615.1 Microthrixaceae bacterium
CTGTCGACCCCTGATGGCGACGCCGAGCGCGACACGCTGTTCTCATGGGGCCAGAAGTTCGTCGTGTCCGGTGGCGGTGAGGCCACTCTCGAATGGTCGCCGCCGCTGACCGCTCGTGCACTGCAGCTGTTCCAGATCCTGGCGCTGGTGGGCCTGATCTACCTGGCGACCCGACGCAGCGCACTTCCCACCCCGCAACGTCGCCGGCAGGTGGATCGCCCGGCCGAACCACTCGTCGTGGTCGACAGCGGCGACGTGCTCGAGGACTGGACCGACAGGCCCCCGTCCGACCTCGATCCGCCGGCGGAGCTTTCGGCGTCAGCCGATCCCGGCGGAACAGGATCAGCCGATCCCGACGAGACCGCGGCAGGGGAGCCGAGATGAAGCGCACCCGCTGGCCGGTGGTGATCCTGATCCTCGTTGCAGTAGTCGCTCTGTTGGTGTGGTTCCCCGGCACCGATGATGTGGGCCCGTCGCGGGTGCTGCGCAGTCCCGTTGCTGCGTCTGTGGGTACCGAGGGCGGTTCCTGGTATTGCGCATCCTCGGATGTGGGAGTCGAGGCGCCCACCCACACCGTGATCGTGTCGGCCGTTTCGGACGAAGACGCCCTGTTGCGCCTGGATGCATTCAACGGCGACGGCGAGGTGGGCACCAGCGAGCTCGAGGTGCCGGGCGGAACAACTGCCGAGGTCGACGCTTCAACTGCATTCGACGATCCCAATGTGTCGGTGATGGTCGAGGCGGATGCGCCGGTCGCAGTGGAGCATCGCTACGTGTACGAATCCGGCGCCGACCAAGCGCCGTGCACCAACTTCTCGTCGGACACCTGGTACTTCCCGACGCTCACCACCAGCCGAGACGCTCAGGCCCGGCTGTCGCTGTTCAATCCCTTCCCCGGCGACGCGTCGGTGGACATCTCGATCGCTTTCGATTCGGGGGTGCGTCAGCCCACGTCGCTCTCCGGGGTGGTGATCCCGCCCGGCACGACCCGGGTCGTGGAGCTCAGCGAGGACGTACAGCGCCGGGATCAGTTCTCCGCAACGATCACCAGTCGCTCGGGAGGTGTCGTGGCCGAGGTGGCCCAGCGATTCGACGGCAGCGGTGACATCCCGGTCACCGGTCTGCGCCTCGTGCCCGGCACACGCAGCGCAGCTCCTGCGTGGGCGTTCGCCGGTGGTTTCGCCGATTCGACGGCGATCGAGACGATGAGCGTGCTCAATCCGACCGACCAGTCCGTCGACGTGTTGGCCCAGGTCGTGCCCTACGGGTCAGCCGACCTGCTCCCCGAGCCCTTCGAGCTCGAGATCCCGAAGCTGCGGTATGGGTTGGTGAACCTGACCGAGGAGTCAAGGGTGCAGCAGGTCGGCTACCACGCCATCGATGTGGAGGCCTCCGGAGATGGTGACGTCGTGTCTGCGCGGGCGCTGAGCATCACGGGCGCACCGGAATCAGAAGAAGCCGATGAGGTGCGCGCCTCCATCACGGGTGGCACCACTGCATCCTCGGGTGCATCCCATTCGGCCCGCCGGTGGGTGGCGCCGGGTATGGCGGTGGGGGAGACCTCCAACTCGGTCGTGTTCGTGCACAACTTCGGCAGCGACCCTGCGCTGGTGACTGTGACGGGCAGTCCGATCGATGGTTCCGATGGCCTCTCGGCCGAGCTGGAAATCCCGCCCAAGGAGTCGGCGGCGGTCAACGCCGACCAGCTCGTCGAAGGTGCCCAGACCTTCACCGCCGGCATCTCCTCGGACAATCCGGTGGTGGTGGAACGGCTCCAGATCTGGACCAGTCCGGCGGATCTCTCCATCCAGTCAGGGATCGCAGTGGTGGAAACAATCGACGAGCTGTTCAACCTCGGCGACTGAACATGCGGGTGCTGATCGTGCTCGCCGTTGTCGCAGTCGCTGTGTTGGTGGCATGGCTGGTGTCACGGCGTCGCGCTGATTCTCCGACCCAGCCGCCCGCGGTCTATGACGCACCGGCGCAGCTCGACCGCAGCGACTTCGCCGGCGGCGAGCGGGAGTGGTTGGTGGCGGTGTTCACGAGCGCCAGCTGCGACACGTGTGCCGAGACGTTGGCGCGGGCGTCGATTCTCGGCAGCGACGCCGTGGCGGTGTGTGAGGTCGAGGTTTCCGAGCGGCCGGAACTACACGAGCGATACCGGATAGAGGCGGTACCGATCGTTGCGATCGCTGATGGTGACGGAGTGGTGCGACGCTCATTCATCGGCCCGGTGAGCGCGACGCACCTCTGGGGTGCCGTAGCCGAGCTGCGCGAACCCGGTTCGGTGCCCGATGGTTGCGAGGGGCACGGCCCATCGGAGCCGGTTCAGCCCGACCCGGCATCTCCGGACTGACCTACAGTCGGAGCGAACCGACAAAGGGGCTGACCATGGCGACCGTTTCCTCACACGTTCCCGGAGTACCCAGCTGGATTGACCTCGCGACGCCTGACGTGGATGCAGCCAAGGCGTTCTACGGCGAGCTGTTCGGGTGGTCGTTCGACGACCGCGCGACCGACACCGATGGCGTGCACTACACAATGTGCAACAAGGGTGACAAGGCTGCTGCGGGCATCATGGCCCTGTCGGAACAGATGGCGGCCGCCGGCATGCCGCCTGCCTGGAGCACGTACGTCACGGTCACCGATGTCGAGGCGAGCCTCGCCAAGGTGGAAGCCGCGGGTGGGACCGTGCTGCAGCCGGCGATGGAGGTCATGGAAGATGGCCGCATGGCGGTTGTTGCCGATCCGTCGGGAGCGGTGATCGCGATGTGGCAACCCAAGGCGCACATCGGTGCCGAGGTGGTGAATGAACACGGCGCACTCACATGGAACGAGCTGACCACACCGGATCCGGCGGCGGTTGCGGGTTTCTACAACGCCGTGTTCGGTTGGACCACCGAGACCGCACCGATGCCCGAGGGCGAGTACACGCTGTTCCTGGTCGACGGTGGCAACGAACAGGGCATCGCCGGGGCCATGGCGCCACCGATGGAGATGCCCAACTTCTGGGGCATCTACATCCACAGCGACGACGCCGCGGCCACCGCCGCCAGGGCCAAGGAGCGCGGTGCGGGCGTACTGATGGAGGCAACTGCGATGGAGGGCGTCGGCACACTGGCGACGCTCACCGACCCCCAGGGGGCCATGTTCTCGGTGATGACTCCCGAGAGCTGATCTCGGTCGGCGGCACCGCGCCGGCCGCGGGTAGCCGAATTGGTCTACAGGTCGGTCTGGCCGCGTGCCACACCGCCACCGGGATTCAGGTGCGGGGGTAGTGGCGGCGGTGCCGGAAGGACGCCCGGGGCAGGGCTCGTGGCGCCCCCGCCGGGTGTCGTCGATGCTCCCGGCACCGAGCCCTGCGACTGGGAGCCTGTTTGTGGCACGTCCGGTTCGGTGCCGTTGGCAACCCGAATCAATCGGCTGACCTCGGCACCGGAAACGGTTTCGTGTTCCAGCAGTGCGCCAGCGATCATGTCGAGCGCCTCGCGGTTGTTCGCCAGGAGTTCCCGGCAGGCCACTTCGGCGTCGCGCACGATCCTGTCGACCTCGTCGTCGATGATCTTGGAGGTGTCCTCGGAATACTCGCGCATGTGTCCCATGTCGTCGCCGAGGAACACCGGCGCAGAGTTGCCATAGGCCCTCGGTCCGATCTTGTCGGACATGCCGAACTCGGTGACCATCTTGTTGGCCCGCTCGGTGGACACCTGGAGGTCGTTGGCGGCGCCGGTAGAGCGTTGACCGAAGACGACGTCCTCTGCGACCCGGCCGCCCATGGCGACGATGATCGACTCCTCGAGGTACTCCTGGCTGTAGGAGTGCTTCTCTTCCTCGGGTAGCTGCTGGGTGACACCGAGTGCAAGGCCTCGGGGCAGGATCGTGACCTTGTGCACGGGATCGGCCGTGGGCAGCAGCGCTGCACACAGGGCATGACCGGCCTCGTGGAAGGCGGTCATCTCCTTCTCGTGGCCGCTGAGCACCATCGACTCACGCTGCTGGCCCATCATCACGCGGTCGCGGGCCTCTTCGAAGTCGTGGGGCTCCACGACCTTCTTGCCACGTCGCACAGCGGTGAGAGCTGCTTCGTTGACCAGGTTGGCCAGGTCGGCACCCGACATGCCCGGAGTACCCCGGGAGACGACCTCGAGGTCGACCGCCGGAGACAGCTTCTTGTGGCGGGCGTGAACGGCCAGGATCGCCTTGCGGTCCTCCAGTTCGGGAAGGGGCACCACGACCTGACGGTCGAATCGACCCGGGCGCAGAAGGGCAGGGTCGAGGATGTCGGGGCGGTTGGTTGCCGCCATCATGACGATGCCCTCATGGCCCTCGAAACCGTCCATCTCGGAGAGCATCTGGTTGAGGGTCTGCTCGCGTTCGTCGTGGCCTCCGCCGAGGCCTGCGCCACGCTTGCGGCCGACGGAATCGATCTCGTCGATGAAGATGATCGCCCGACCGTGCTTGCGGGCCGACTCGAAGAGGTCGCGCACACGACTGGCGCCGACGCCCACGAACATCTCCATGAAGTCCGAACCGGAAACCGACAGGAAGGGCACTCCGGCCTCGCCGGCGACGGCCCTTGCGATCAATGTCTTGCCGGTGCAGGGCGGGCCCACGAGCAGAACGCCCTTGGGGATCTTGGCTCCGATCTCCAGGAAGCGTTCCGGCTCCTTCAGGAAGTCGACGACTTCTGCAACTTCGCGCTTGACGCCCTCATAGCCCGCCACATCGGCGAACAGGGTTCCGGGTCGTTCGGTGGTGTACGTCTTGGCCTTGGAGCGGCCGATCGACATGATGCCGCCCATCTGGCCCTGGGCCCGGCGGTTCATCCAGACGAAGAAGCCGATGATCAGGAGGAAGGGCAACATCAGCGGGATCATGGAGGTGAAGAAGTTCGGCGTGCCGGGGTCGTAGATGACCTCGACGCCGTTTTGCTGCATGGCAGCCTGGATGGTCTCGTTGGCCTCGAGGGGGCCGACGGTGCTGAATTCCTGGCCGTCATCGAGCTTGCCGTTGATGCTGCCGTCGTTGGTGTTCCAGGTGACCGATTCGACGTTGCCGTCCTCGACCTGGGAGACGAAGTCCGAGTAGTTCTCCTCGGAGGCAGCGCTGTCCTGGCTGTAGAGGGCGCTGATCATCACC
>JBPCTP010000512.1:0-7804 GCA_051011615.1 Microthrixaceae bacterium
GCGTTCCACCACCGCGTCCGCCAACAACTCTGCGCTGAGCGACGCGTTCGACCAGAGCTCATCGAGCAGGTCCTGTGGTGTCACCGCACCGCGTTCGGAAAGGGCGCGCGCACGACGGAGGTTCTGGCGGGTGCGCAGTGATCGGGGTGTGCGTTCGAGGCCACCCATCGGCGTGTAGCCCTCCAGCACCTGATCCGCTGCGTTCAGCCAGTGAGAATCGTTGGCGTTCGCGACGATTGCGCGCGAGTGCAGCTCCGGTAGTGCTTCGGGTGGCACGAGGCCGGGTGAGCGGGCACCGGGAAGGTCCACCCACTCGTCGTCGGGATCGGAGCCGTCCAGCAGGGCGATTCGATTCTGGTAGAGCAACGCGGCCACGAAGTCGTCGTCGATACGGCCCTCGAAGCGACTCTGTGCCTCCTCGCTGAGCGCCGGAGTGGCCGACGAGTCGGTGTACCACGCATCACCGTGGCGGTCCGCCGCCATGGTGTTGACCCAGGGAAGACCCTTGACCTCGTGGAACACCTTGCGCAGGTCTGGAACGCTTTGAGCCTGGCCCATTCGCAGGAACTGCTCCAGAACCGCGGCGTTGTCGTCGTTCGCATCGCGGAAGGTGAACCCGAGGTCTTCGCTCCAGCCGAGCAGCGGCATGTTGAGCATCGGTCCCATGTGTGAACGCCAAAGGGTTCGCTCGACGGTGGTCGTGCCGCCCGAACCATCGGCCACCTCGACCCGGTGTTGCTCGGATTCCATCTCGCGCACTTCATCGCCGAAGCGATATGACGTGGGGTGGCCCGCGGCGAGATCGAGCCTCGCAAGCGTGAACCGGTGACCCTTCGAGAAGGTGTGGGTCCAGGCGATGTCGGAGTTGAAACCGATCTGCACACCCGGCGTTCCGAGCAGCGAAACGCCGTAGGTGTCATAGGTGCCCGGGATGCGCAGATGGCATTCCCAGAAGCGTGCTTCTCCGTACCACGGAAAGTGTGGGTTCGCGAGCACCATGCCGCCACCGGATGCCGAGACGTCACCCCCCACCGCCCAACCGTTGCTCGCACCGTGCGACTGAGCGGCGAGTGCCTCCATGGGCGAAGGCGGCACAGGGCCCTCGGGGCCGGGTGCTTCGGCCCGACCGATCAGTTGGGCGAGATTGCGTCCGCTGGCCATCAACGTCACATCTCCGATGTGGGCCCAGAACTCCAGCTCGTCGATCGTGGAGATCCACTTCGCGTCGCGACACCACGGCGGAAGCTCGGAGGCATCGGTCTCTTCGACGGCACGGTTGTAGCCGGTCACGTATCCGGACACGAGCGACTTGACCCAGTCGGGTTGGGCATCGCGGAGCGAGGCGGCCGATTCGGTGAGGCCGAGCATTCGGTAACCGAAGTCGCTGGCCACGTGCGCCGACTGCGGGCCCTCACCGTGGAACAGAGCGCGCCTGCCGTTGGCCTTGAGAATCTGGTCGGCGATCACCGGCAGGTTGTCTCTTGCGCAGGCCCAACCCTGGCCGTAGCCGAGCGAACCCCAATCACCGGCAGTCACATGCACAACACCATGGGTCGTGATCGCGATGTCGGCCTCGTACTCGGCGTCGCCCACAGGCGCAGTGGAGTTATCGCTCACGGCGCCACGACCTCTGCGACTCCCCCTCGCCTCGGGTCGGGGGCAACAGTGCCTTCGTCACCGGCGAGATGAGCCCCGCCGAAGTACAGGTTTCGTTCAGACCACACGTTCGTCACCCACCTCTGTTGCATCGCGGCGATCGCCCGCGGACCCCATCCGGGCTCCAGCTGGATCAGCTTGCCATCCCAGTGCACCCTTGGAGCGCCGACGGCATCGGCAGCGGATCGGCCAGCCACGAGCCTCGCGACCAACTGGGTGATTGTCGAACGAATCCGTTCCGAACCACCGGAACCGAGCACGACTCGCCGTCCATCGTGCTCCAGGATGCCCGGCGCCATCATCGAACCGATCCTCGACCCCGGTTGGGCAGCGCCCAGGCCGTCCGGATGCAGGTCGGGTTCGCCCATCATGTTGTTGAGCTGGACTCCCAGGCCTGGCGCGAACTCCCCGGAACAGCTGCCGTTGGAGGTCGTGAGGCCGACCATGTTCCCCTCGTGGTCAACCACGCTCAGGTGCGTCGTACCCTTGGAGCTGCCCTCTGCGAGAGTGGCCCGGTACGCAGGAAGGGCCACGAGCGCCTCGCACAATGCCATCGCAGCTTCCGGTTCGTTCTCGTCGACCAGTGGAGGGGCCCCATCGAGCAGACCGAGCGCATGCGCCACGAGACGCCCGCCGAAACTGGGCGCCGGGTTGATCGCAAGCATCGTCTTGCCGAGCGGGCACCACAACGGCTCCCGGCGGATCACCTCATAGGACCGGAGATCGGCGGCGGTGACCCGCCCACCCAGTTCCGTCGGCTCGAAAGAACTGCGCCGACCTGCACCGATGTCCTCCATGAACTGGCCCAGCGCCGGGTTCACCAACTTCTCGCCGACCTCGACGAGGCGACCCTCCCGGAAAAACAGGTCGCGACCTGTCGCTGTGCGGGCGAAGGTCGGCTCCAGGAGGTTGAGCACATGTGCCTGCCAATGGTCGAGCGCGACGCCTCCACGCGCAAGGGATACCGCCGGGGCGACGACCGATTCCAACGGCAATCGGCCATGGCGTTCATGGGTCCTCAGATAGCCGCCGAGGGTGCCCGGCACAGCCACCGATTCCGGCCCCACGTGGAAGTCCTGGACGGCGCCCGCGAAGTGCACCGGCACCGACACCAACCGCTCCGGGTCGTGCGGGCGTGTCGCATCGATCCCCGGCACGGCTACGAAGAAGTCGTCGACCCACACATCACCATCGGCACTGCGAGCAGTGGCGAACCCACCGCCGGCAAGCGAGGTGAGGCCCGGTTCGGCCACACATGCAGCGAAGCCACCGGCGACTGCGGCATCGTGGGCGTTGCCGCCCGCGCGAAGGATCTGTGCGGCAGCATCGGCGGTCGCTGGATGCCCTGCAGCAACCACCGCGTCGCGTCCGTCAGACGTGCGCAGCTGAGCAGCTGATGTCGATGTCACCTCTCAGAGCACCCAGGGACCGTCATCGAGACGACGTTTCCAGCCCGATGCGGCAAGGGTTCCACCATCGACATGCACCGTCGTGCCGGTCACGAATGAGCTGAGTGGAGAGGCCAGGAAGACGATCGCGCCCGCCACATCATCTGCGGTGCCCGGATCCGGCCACGGAGTCTTCGCCCACTCCTCGGCGGTGTCCATCGCAGATGCCGCCTCGGCGAGGTCTGCGTCACCCGGTGTCGGAATCATGTCGGGCGCCACCGCGTTCACACGGATGCGTCGGTCGGCCAGCTCGAGAGCAAGTGTGCGGGTCAGGTTCTCGACGCCGGCCTTCATGGCGGAGTAGATCCCGAAGCCCGGCCCTGCCCTGTGGCCCTCGATGGACGTCACGTTCACCACCGACCCGCCATCTGACATCAATGGAACGCACTTCTGGGTCACATCGGCCACCTGGGTGAAGTTCTCCGCGATGAGAGCCGCCCGCCCCTTTGGCGAAACGTCCATGAACTGTGCATGGAAGCCGCCGCCGGCGTTGTTCACGAGGATGTCGAGGCGACCCCACTGCGATGAGATGCGCTCCACCAACGAGGTGACCGCGGACTCGTCGCGCACATCGAGACACTCGGTCAGGACTTCGTCGGACCCGCCGCTGCCGCTACTGCCCGTACTGCGTGCGACCTCGGAGATCGATTCGGCAGCTTCTCGCATCTCGACGTCCAGGCGATCACAGATCGCCACCCTCGCGCCCAGCGCGGCGAGTGCCTCCGCTGTTGCGCGCCCGATGCCGCGGGCACCACCGGTCACGAGCGCGCGCCTGTTGGTGAGCAGGATGTCGTCTCGCGAGATCATCGACGGGACGCTAGTGGTCGCCCGAGGCCGGCGGCAGGGCAACCGTGCGCCCTACCGCCATGCGATCGGCGCTAGGACACCACCAGGGCGGTGACCATGCCGAACATGCCATCCTCGCGTTCTGCGTGATTGAGGATGTGGCAGTGCCACACCCAGACACCCGTGCGGGCCGCCTGGAACAGCACTGAGTAGCGCTCGCCGGGAGCGACGTTGACGGTGTCCGCCCAGTAGGGCTGGTCCAGCGGTATTCCGTCCTTGGCATAAACGAGCTGCGGGAACTGATGCAGGTGCATCGGGTGAATCTGAAGGCCTTCGTTGTAGTAGTGGACGGCACCCCAGTCGCCGACGTTGAACTCGTAGCCCTCGGTACCGGGGAAACTCTTGCCGTTGAGCGACAGGCCGATCGTGCCCGCATCGTTGAGCACCATGATGTCCTCACGGGCCACCTGCAGGTCGTTCGGGACCGTGACGCCACTCACCGTCTGGCCCCGAGGGAGCAGGTCGTCGGTCGACACCAGAATCGCTCCCCACATGCCGTTCGGTATGGCTACGTAGCCGTGCGCATGTGGGTGGTACATACCGACGGCGGGCTCGATCGCAGTGAACTCGTAGTCGAACGTGTCGCCCTGCATGGTCAGGTCCTGGGTGAGCGGTGCCACGCCGTCGAACTCGTTGTCCTTTCGGATGCCGTGCAGGTGGATATCCGTACCAAGCGGCAGCCGGTTGATGAGGCGGACGCGCACCTTGTCACCGACGTTGACCTTGATGGTCGGGCCGGGCACAGTGCCGTTGAAGGTCCAGGCCTCGACGACCTTGCCGGGCTCCACCTCCCACTCGCCGATTTCTGCGACGAGGTCGAAGCGCTTGTAACCGTCGGGATCCATGACCGGTTCGATGTCCTGGCCACCCTGACCCTCGGTGTTTCGTTCACCGCTGGTCAGTTGGTCCACGAACGGCTGGAACGAATCCAACATGTCGACGTCGAGCTGGGCGAAGTCAGGGTTGGCGCCCGCATGTGGGTCCTCGCCGGAGATTTCTGCACCTTCCTCGATGGTCATCGAGGTCTCCATGCCGGCCTCGCGGTGCCCAGCGATGTCACAGAAGACTTCGTATTCGCCGGTGTCCAGGCCCTCGAGGCTCAGGACCTCACTCTCGCCTCCGGCGAGATCCGCTGTCCGACCGTCACCCTCGATGACGAGGTTGTGCACCTGGGAGCCCTCGTTGACCACGTCCAGAGATGCGCCGGGGGGCACCACGAGGTTCCCGTCGATCGCGAACTCCGACAGCACCACGGGTGCCGCGTCACCGGAGGTCGCCTCGCCGCCACCGCCTTCGTCGTCGCCGCTGTTGGCCACCAGGCCGATGGCGAATATCACGATCGCCAGCGCCACGCCGCCACCGAGGATGGCCAGCAGCATGCTGTAGGGGTTGTGCGCCTTGGGCTGTGGTGTCCCGGCGTCGGGCTGTGTGGATCCACCACCCTGCTCCGAGGGCACGATGTCCGTAGTTTCCGATGAGTCCTGGGGGCTCTCGTCGCTCACCAGTTCCGCCTTTCCTGCACACGGCAAGATTGTTGCGTAGTCGACAGTTGACGGCAGCGAGCATATATCCACAACGGCAGCCAACACGCCATCGACGATGCCGGTCCGGCACGTGACATCTGCCGTCGCAAGGCAACGGGCTCCGGTGCCGTTACGCTTCACGCAGTGCTCAGTGAAGCCGTCGCCCATGCCGCGGAACACTTCGGCGACACCCCCTCGATCGTGCGTGAAGGAGTAGGCCCTACCTGGGCCGAATTGCACGCCGCATCCGAGGCCCTCGCACCGATGCTGGCCCGCCGAGGTGTAGGCCCCGGCGACGTGGTCGCGCTGGCCCTGCCCTCGGGACCCGAGTGGCTCGTGGCCGCGACCGCCACCGACCGCCTAGGCGGCACCATCGCCGGTGTCTCGCCCGTGGCCACCGCCGCAGAACGTTCCGCGATGGTCGACTCGGTGGACTCGAAGCTGGTGCTGGCCAGCGAGGATCTCGCCCAGGGGTTGTCGCTTCGCCGCCAGGTGTCGGTCTTCGGTCCCGATGGGCTCGATGACGAGCGCCTTGGGCGCGACCATGCCGCGATCGCTCCGCACGATAGGGGGCCCGAGCGCCGTTACGCGATCTGCTTCACCTCAGGCACGACGGGCGCGCCCAAGGCTGCCTCTTTCGCTGTTCGCCAAGCGGCCGCCGTCGAGTCGATCGACCTCGGGTCAACTGCCTCTGCGAGCGGCTTCGACACCATCGCCTCCACGCAGTTCGCGCACGTCGGATTCGTGATGAAGGCCCCCTGGTACGCACGACTTGGATGCACCGTGCACGTGATGCCGCGCTGGACTGCGCCCGATGCCATCAGGTTGCTCGCGCAACACCGGATGCCGACGCTCGGGGTGGTGGCACCGCAGCTCGCCCTGATACTCGCGTCCGACGAACTTGCCGAACACGACCTCTCGGCGCTCGCCCTGGTGATCGCCGGTGGTGCGCCGTCGCCGCCGGACCTGGTCTCCCGGGCGCGATCGGTGCTTGGAGTCAGTTACTCCATCAGATGGTCCTCAACAGAGTCGGGCGGCGTAGGGCTGGCTGCACTGATCGACGACGACAATCCCGACGCCATCGGCACGATCGGCATGCCCAGGACCGGAGTTGCCGCCCGCGTGGCCGAAGAGGATGGCATGGCGGTTTCCCAGGGTGAGGTCGGTGAGCTCCAGATCAACTCTCCCGCAACGATGGACGGCTACATGGGCGATCCCGCCGCAACCGATGCCGCGTTCACACCCGACGGTTGGCTGCGCACCGGAGACCTCGCCCACGTGCGCCCGGATGGTCGCTTCGTGCTCGACGGACGCAACACCGACATGTACATCCGGGGTGGCTACAACGTGCACCCTGAGGAGGTCGAGGCAGTCGTCGGCGCGCATCCGGCGGTGCGGGCCGTCGCCATCGCCCCCCGATCCGACAGCGTCATGGGTGAGGTGGGTGTCGCCGTGGTCGTGCCCGAGGCGACTGAGCCGGCGCCCACACTGGAGGACCTGAGAGCCACTGCCTCGCTGCAACTGGCCCGCCACAAGCTGCCCGAGGCGATGTTGATCGTGGACCGCCTTCCGCTCACCGACGCCTCGAAGATCGACCGGATCCGGCTGGCCGAGTTGGTAAAGCGGTGACCCTAGCTGTCGCCACCGTTGCTGCGGTCCTGTGGTTGGTGGCTGCATGGGTGGCAACGGTGCCGCTGTACCGGTTCAAGGAACTGCGACCGAAGACACCCCGCGATGTCTCCAACGAAGAGGGCCTCGAGATCAGGGCGGTGAGCCGTCACGCCCGTTGCGCGAGGTGCCACCGTGACGTAAGCGCGGGCGATGTCGTTCCGGTCCTCGGCTGGCTGCGCGGCTGTCCGGGCTGCTCGAAGCGGTTCGGCCCCGCAGTCGCGATCTACCAGCTGTCGGTGCCCCTGGCAGCAATCGCCACAACGGTCGTGTTCAGCACTGCCGTGTTCAGCACGGGCGGGATCAGTGCAGACGGAATCAGTACAGACATGGCGAACGGACTGACGGCCGACGCGTGGTGGAACATCGCGATCTTCACCTGGTTCGGGTTCGTGGTCGCCTCGGTCTCACTCGTTGACGCCCGCATCTGGCTGATCCCCTGGTGGTCGCCCTGGATCGGCTCCGCGGTGGGTGCACTCGCTATGTTGGTCGCCGCCATCGCGCTGGGCGACACCCAGCCATTGCTCACTGCCGGCATCGGCGCATGCTGCGCCTTCGGGTTCTTCTTCATCCTCTGGTTCGTGGCACCGGGGCGCCTCGGCTTCGGTGACGTCCGCCTGGCGTTCATGATTGGACTGTTCCTCGGCTGGCTCAGCCCGATGC
>JBPCTP010000513.1:0-4029 GCA_051011615.1 Microthrixaceae bacterium
GCCCATGGTCGGACCCTATTCGTGATCCAAATGCGCCGCATCGCGGATGTCGTGTCGCCACCGCCGACCAAGCCCAGCTACTCGACGTCGGGCGATAATCGAAGCCATCTCAGGGGTGGCTTCGCTGCGGCTTCCGAGGCATCAGTCGTTGCGATTTCCGGATTCCGCAGCCGTGCTGTGTGAAGCACTAGCTGGACAGGGGTCGCGGTGCGCTCATCTCGAACTCGAGATGTTCGCTCCACACCGACACCAACGGCCGGCGGGGCAGTCCGAGCCGTCGCAGCTCGGCAGCGAACGAGTGTGAACCGAGTTCCAGATCGACACCGCGAACTCGGTAGCCCACGCCTCGGTTGCGCTGGGTGAGGTGTCCGACCACCGGATTGCCGTCGAGCACCGAGTAGACCGGAGGAGATACCGGCTTTGGAGTATGCGTACCCGCATCAGGCATTGCGAAACCGAGCACGAGTTCGCCGTCCTGCACCCAAGTCATCCCCGCCCGCCCGCCGCTTCGGCGCCACGTGAGATCACCCAACACCTTCGGGTAGCCCCACATCTCGATTCCACAGTCGCGCGACAGCGTGGTCGAAACGCCGAGCCGCCAGGAGTAGGCCCCGATGGCGCCGCTGGCGAGGTCGCGCCAGGCCTTGGGGCTGGGCAGTCTCGGAGGCGACGTTGCCGACCCACCAACTGTGGGATGGGCAACCAGGATCGCCAGGGCGACTTCCTCGTAGGTGCCGCAGTCGGTGTCGGTGTAGTGCACGCAGTTCACCGACAACACAGCGTGGCCGGGCAGCAGGTGGGCGGGCGTGAAGCCCGACCCGGCGATCATCTCCGAGGCGGCCCGAAGTGGCACAGCGAAGGCGGCCATCATCGAGGAACCATCTCGAAACGATGTCGGGTACCCGAGATCGTGTCCTTCGATGCGGAATCGTCCGGTGGTTTCGCTCACTGCGAACCCTCCACGGGCTCGCCGCCCTGAAGCACCACGAATTGCCGGTCAGGATCGTTCTGAAGTCCTGTCGAAGCGAAGGCGTCGGGCTGTTTCACAACGGCCGCGTCTGGTGCGTACTGGAGGATGTACGCCTTGCGAACGTCGTCGCTGGTGTTGGGCCCGGTGCGGTGCGGAGTCAACGAGGACAACACGACCACGTCGCCGACGCGCGCCTCGACCGGCACCGCTCCCTCGGCATGCTCGACACACTCGAAGCCGAGGTCTGTCGACCAGTGCTCGAGGGTGCCGCGTCGGTGCACCCCGGGCAGCACCCATGGGCAGCCGTTGTCGACGGTCGCGTCCACCAGAGGCACCCAGCACGTCATGTACTGCTGGGGTTCGATGAAGGTGTATCCGTTGTCCTGGTGCCACGGAAACTCACGGCCGGGTTCGGGCTTCTTGTAGACCGCCTGGTCCCAGTACAGACGAGCGTCCGGGCCGATCAGATCGCAGCACAGGGCCGTGAAGGGAAAGCCCGATGCGAAGTCCCGCAGCACCGGTGATCTGGTGACCACGTGGGTGGTGAAGGTGATCTCATCTGCGGTCGCGATGCTCACCGTCCCACCCGCCGCACGCAGAAGCTCCTCGAGTTGGGCCTCCAGCGGATCGATCTCGTCGGTCACACGGGCGATCAACTGCGGATCGATCGCGCCTTCGAGACAGAAGAACCCCTGGTCGTCCCACTGTTTCGACTCCTCGTGCGACACGAGGGAGCGACCCGGCGCCGGCTCCCACTCGAAGTTGTCGTTCAGCTCGTGCGGCGGTGCAACCCGCATGGCGCTCCCCCAAGTTGCTCGACTGCCACTGCATCCTATGGAACCGACACGACACGGGTGGCCGGGATGAAATACCCAGTGTGGATCGAGTGCTCAGTGCCTATGGTCGAGGTGCGGCCGCGCAATTCCATTCGGAAGGCCACATGTTGCACCAGCCCCATCGCAGGAAGTCCGACCTTGTTGTTGAACTCAACGAGCTGAAAATCGAGAACGCCCGCCTCAGACACGAACTGACATCGTCACGCGCAGACGTCGACCGCCTCGAATCAGAGCTGGCGGCCCTGGTCTCTTCCGTGCTTGAGGCCACAGGCCCGGTAGCGGCGAAGGGCTAGGCGCGCTGCCAACGGTTTCAGTCGTAGGCACCGGGATCCGTATCATCGTTTCGAAACGATGCTACGGTCTGTAGATGCCTCTAGCCACGTGTGATGTACGCGATGGGGTTGCCTGGGTGCGCCTCGACGACGGCCGTGTGAATGCGATGTCGCTCGAGATGCAGACCGATGTCCACTCAGCGTTGGACATCGCCGAAGGCGAAGGTCTGGTGACCGTGCTGACCGGCCGAGACGGAGTGTTCAGTGGCGGCTTCGACCTGAACGTGCTGCGCGGTGGTGACGCAAACGAAATCGCCGAGATGGTGCTCGGTGGCTTCGGCCTTGCGCGGCGACTTCTCTCGCACCCCCGGCCCGTCGTGGTTGCCTGCAGCGGGCATGCCGTTGCTATGGGCCTGTTCCTACTGCTGAGCGGCGACTACCTGATCGGCCCCAACTCTGGGCCGAAGCTGGTTGCCAACGAAGTCTCGATCGGTCTCACTGTGCCGCACTCCGCCGAGGTGATCCTGCGCCACCGACTGACACCGGCAGCTTTCGAACGCACCGCACTGCTCTCGCTGCCCATGGACCCGATCGAGGCCCTGGCCGCAGGCGCGCTTGACGAGATCGTTGATCCGGTGGAGATACGTCGGGCGGCCCGGGATGCCGCGGAGTCGTTCGTTGCACTGGACCCAACCGCTCAACAGGCCACCAAGGCACGCGTTCGTTCCGGTGTGATCGAGGCCCTCGATGTTGCGATTGCTGCGGACAGGGCAGATTTCGATCGCCTGGGATCTGCTCAACCAGTGCCCCGCTCCGACTAGCAGGGAGCAGACATGCCACCGAGGAAGGAGCGAACCCCCGAACTGCGGGCTCGGCTGGTCAACGTCGCGGTCGATCTCCTTGCCACCGAGGGAGTGCAGGCCGTCACCACTCGAAACGTGGCTGAGCGTGCAGGAGCCTCGGCTCCGGCGATCTACGAGTTGTTCACCAACAAGTCCGGGTTGGTTCGAGAGCTGTTCTTCGAGGGCTTCGCCCGGCTCGGTTCGTTGCTCGAGGATCTTCCGCCAGCATCGGGAACAGTCGATGATGTCATGGCATTTGCAGATGCGTTTCGTACGTTCAGCATTGCGAACCCGGAACTCTTCCGAGTCATGTACTCGCGGCCGTTTTCGGATTTCGCACCAACCCGCGAGGAGGCTGAAATCGGCGCCACAACCCGCCACGCGCTGGTGCGGCGCGTCGAGGTGGCCGTCGATGAGGGTGTGCTCGTCGGCGATCCGATCGACATGTCGCACGCGTTTCTTGCACTCGCGATAGGACTCGCCACCCAGGAGGTCGACGGCTGGCTCGGCAGCGACGCAGAGTCCCGCAACCGTCGCTGGGAGATGTCGCTGCGGACAATGCTTGCCGGCTGCAGATCCTTGGACCCTGAACGAACGCTCTGATGGGTTTCCTCCCGGGGCGCGTCCCGGGGCGGACACACCACAGGAGTGGCCAGCAAAGCTGCTGCGTTGGAGCGCTCACTCGAACGCAGGGGCGGGCGATCGCGCGTAGCGCGACATCGAAAGAACTACCGTCTCGTTGCATACCTGGACAGACGGCCCCATGCAGAGCTGGTTCGACATCCACGAGGCGTTGCGCAACACCGTGGCTGAGCTCGCACAGCGTGCGACCGACGCCGATTTCGGTGATCCGGGTCAGGTCGCCAGGTTCACTGACGACGTCAGCTTCTTCATGGACGTCCTTGCGGTCCACTCCAAGGGAGAGGACGGCATCGTGTTTCCGATGCTGCGTGACTGGGAAATCGAGGTGCCGGAGGGCTTGACCACCGAACACCACGAGGAGTTGCTCACCATCTACGACGTCCACACCGCGGCCATCGAGTTGCGTTTCGCCACCGATGGACACGACACAGTTCCAGCTGTCGAGCTGATTCGCCGCGGCTTGAATG
>JBPCTP010000514.1:0-3892 GCA_051011615.1 Microthrixaceae bacterium
AATGGGCCCATAGCGCCGAACGGATCATCGGGTTCGCTCACATGCCCATCGTAGGGGTCTTCGGGTTGGTTCGGTTCCGCGGGCGGGTCCCGGCTTTTCGTACGCACAGGTTGCGGGTGCGGCGAGGCACCGGGCCGCACAGGGTGTTCAACCGGATGAAGCCATCCGGCGCGCCAGAGCCTCCACGGTGCCTGCGTCGTACGCGGCCATGTGGGCGCCCTTGGTCGGAAAGACCCATCCGGCCAGGTGACCTGCGGAATCGGTGAGCGGACCCTGGTGGTCGGTCCACCCGTCGAGCACCATTACCGAAGGTGCGGGCGTGCCGTTGGGCCTCAGCGCAATCTCTCCGAGCGACTCGATCGCCACGACCTCGGTGTCGATGTGCGACATGTGGTCGAGGTGGGTGAACCGGTAGCTGTCGCCGACCGATGGCTCCACCATGCCCGCGTCGGAGATGTCGACAGCTTCGTCGAGTTCCAGCAACACCATGTCGGTGTCGGTGTCCGTCGCGGCAACCGACGCGTTCGTGATCGTGTCACCCGCTCTGACTGTGATCCCGGCACCCTCGATCGTGCCGAGTTCGGACCCGCTTGCCAGCGCGTGGGTGCCGCCCTGGACGATCGCAGCAATCGCCCGTCGAGAACCCGCAGCGGTATCAAGCTGGACCGTGGCGGCAACCAATGGCGCGCCGGCTCGCTCATCGGACGCGGTTGGGTCCGGCTCGTTGGAGCTGAGCCTGGTCAGGGCCGTGGTCGCGACGAGCACGAGACCGGCTACGCCGACGAACGCGATGACCATTCCCATACCCCGCCTACGGTCGGACTGCACGCGCACGTCCATGCCGACCTCGCTCGGATGGCGCCAGGGACGGTCGGGCGCGGAAGGGGGTGTACCGGCCCCAGCGCCGGCCGAGACATCGGATTCCTCGGGCTCGTCGGTGCCTTCCACGAACCCGACGATACCCACGCGATCGGCCGCGCCATCCGCGGCCACGACCGTGAAGCGGGACTCAACCTGTGTTGGGTGCCCGCGCTTACCTACGATGGTCCCCGTGAGACCCAACCCGAGTGCCCCGCCCAGCGGAGACGACTGGACCGGCCTTTGTTCCGACGCCATCGATGCGTCCGCAGTGCACCACTGGTTGGTTCGTGACGACTGCGGCGCGATCGTCGTCTTCTCGGGCACCGCAAGGGATCATGCCGGTGACCGCTCGGGAGTTGAATCGCTCACATACGAGGCTTGGGAGTCGCGGGCATCGGAGCGAATCGACTCGGTCGTGACCGAGCTGAGACGACGTTGGCCCGATGTGCGCGCCGTCACCGTGCTGCACCGCACCGGTGAGGTGCCTGTTGGGTCCGCGGCTGTGATCGTCGGTGTGTCCGCTCCCCATCGTTCGGAGGCGTTCGAAGCCGCCCGCTACGGCATAGACGCCGTGAAGGCGGCGGTACCGATCTGGAAACGCGAGCGCCATGCCGACGGAGAGGATTGGGGCCTCGAAGGCGCCGAGATGGTGGATCCAGCGGATGTGAACACAGCGGTGGCCTCATGAGCGGTGTGGTGTTCCTCGGCATCGCCGTGGTGGTGAGCGTGGTGGGAACCCTCGTGTTGTGGGCCCGCAACCGGACACCCGACACTCCGGACGCGTCCATCGAGGAGTTCCGTTCCAAGATGGCAGCCCTGTCAGATGAAGTCCCGGAGTCCGGCTCCGGTCAGCGACGGGGAGTCTGAACTGGCCCGCGACCTGGCGATCGACCTGGGGACGGCGAACACCTTGGTCTACGCGCGCGGCGAGGGAATCGTGCTCAACGAGCCGTCGGTAATCGCCCTGAACGACCGATCGGGGGCAGTGCTCGAATTCGGCCGGGACGCCTGGAAGATGATCGGACGCACACCGAGCTACATCGTGGCGGTACGTCCGCTACGGGGCGGCGCCATCACGGACTTCGAGGTCACCCAGGAGATGATCCGGATCATCCTCAAGGAGGTGGGCGTCAACCGTCGGAACCGTCCCAGGGTGGTCATCTGTGTGCCGTCCGCGATCACGGCTGTGGAGAAACGAGCTGTCACCGAAGCCGCCCGCAAGGCCGGTGCGGTCGAGGCACGGCTGATCGATCAGCCCATGGCGGCGGCCATCGGTGCCGGTCTTCCCATCAATGAGCCCTTGGCGAACATGGTGGTCGACATCGGTGGTGGAACCTCCGAGACGGCCTTGATCTCACTCGGCGGCGTGGTCGCCCTCGAAGCGGTGCGGGTGGGCTCGTTCGACATAGACGCCTCGATCATCCACTACATAAGGCGTGAGTACGGGATCGCGATAGGTGAACAGACGGCGGAGGAGATCAAGATCCTGGTCGGCTCCGCCTATGAGACCCCGGGCGAGGTGCGCGCAGAGGTGCGCGGCCGCGAACTCATGTCGGGGCTGCCGAAGAACGTGATCCTCTCCGCAGCCGAGGTGCGTACCGCGATTTCGGACCCGGTCAACCAGATCGTGGATTCGGTGCTGTCATGTGTCGCAGAGGCGCCACCGGAGTTGGCCCAGGATCTCATCGAGCAGGGCATCAACCTGGTCGGGGGAGGGTCGATGCTCAAGGGCCTCGATCTCCGCCTGGCCAAGGAGACCGACGTGCCCGTCCGTCTGGTCCGCCAACCTCTCGAGGCCGTGGTGCTCGGCGCCGGACGCATGGTCGAGAACTACGAGGAGCTGGCCGACATGTTCATGGCCAGCGGTCGGTGACACGGTCGGGACTGGCGAATCACCACCCGGGGTGCCGCGACGGAGTTAGTGTTCTCGGTCACACTCGGAAGAATGTACGGGCCGGTGCTTTGGGGACGTTGACCTGTACGGCCAGCCGCAGGCCCACGGGCTGCAGGGGGAACAAACCACGGTGCCTTTGCTCGAGATCGACGACGTCGGTGTGCGCTTCGGCGGAGTCAGCGCGCTCGACGGTCTCAGCTTCGGCATCGACGAAGGCTCCATCGCTGCTCTGATCGGCCCGAACGGTGCCGGCAAGACGACGCTGTTCAACGTCGTGTCGCGGATCTACGAACCCACGCAGGGATCGGTGCGCTTCGAGGGGATCGAGTTGCTCGACCTGCCGGGGCACCGGATCAGCCAGCTCGGAGTGGGTCGCACGTTCCAGAACCTGGCCCTCGTGCCGGGTCTCACCGTGCTCGAGAACGTGATGGTGGGAGCCCATGCCCGCAGTAGTGGAGGTTTCTGGTCCGCAGGGTTGCGTTTCACCCAGGTGGCTGAGGAACGTCGTGTGGCCGGGCGCGCGGAGGAGATCCTCGAGCGTCTGAACCTGCGACACCTGTCGGGTCATCCATGTGCCGGCCTCCCCTTCGGCACCCTCAAGCGAATCGAGTTCGCCCGTGCACTCGCCGGCGAACCGAAGCTGCTCATGCTGGACGAACCCGCATCGGGTCTCACCCACAGCGAGGTCGACGAGCTTGCACAGCTCATACGGTCGATCCGCGACGAGTTCTCCCTCACCGTGCTGCTGGTGGAGCACCACATGTCGATGGTCATGGCGATCTCGGAGAAGATCGTCGTGATGGATCTCGGTACGAAGATCGCGGAAGGCGTGCCTTCGGAGATCCGCGAAGACCCGAAGGTGATCTCCGCGTACCTGGGAGCGTCAGCGTGAGTTTGCTGGAGGTCAGCGGCCTTCGTGCGGGCTACGGCATCGTGGAGGTGCTCTTCGGGCTCGACTTCGCAGTCGACGAAGGGGAGCTGGTGGTGGTGCTGGGCGCCAACGGTGCAGGCAAGACCACCACCCTGCGGGCCGTTTCAGGAATGATCTCCTCGTCGGGCTCGATCAAGCTCGACGGCAAGGACGTGGGCGGCAAGCGACCGGACCAGCTCCTTGCGGCCGGTGTTGCACACGTACCC
>JBPCTP010000515.1:0-3465 GCA_051011615.1 Microthrixaceae bacterium
GGTCGGGGGGACAACGGCCCGGAACCCCCGCTGCTTGTGCCTTCGCAGGCTGTCAGTCAGCGAATTGCTGTGTGCGGGTGATTCCACCGGTCTGGACACCCGCCTCCTCGGCGAGCTGCATGAACTCTGCGTACTGTTCGTCGGAAACCTGAGGGGTTCGGCTCAGGAAGAATGCGGACGTTCCCGTCGGATCTGAAACGACTGCCCACTGGTAGTCGTCGTCCAGCGCAACGATCCAGTAGTTGCCGGGCGGGTTCGGTTGGGCTGTACCCACGAACGTGACGTTCAGCTTCGTGAAGGTCTCGTCAACGGCAGCGGCGCTGCCCACGATTCGTGACTCGGGTCCGCCGTCGGTGAAGTACTCGCCTCGGTTCTCGACCCGGATCGTGCCGTCCTCGTTGAGCTGGTAATCCGCGGTGACGTTCACCAGTCCGATCGAGAAGAACTGTTTGACGCTTCCCACCTCGTACCAGGTGCCGAGGTAGCGCTCGGGATCCACGGAATCGACCGTGGAGGTACGAACGGGCCCCATGGCGGTGCATGCAGCGAGTGTGGCCGCAGCGAAGATTGCAAGCGGTATGGCGAACAGGGAACGGGTTTTACGCATCATGGGTCGATCTTCGGCGGCACCGGTGCGCGTGGATGCATCGGATCCGGAAATCTCGAAACCTCGACGTGCTGGGCGCGTCGAGGAGCCGAGCCGATGGGCGAGGCGGCCCATTGGACAGCGGGGTGTCTCGACGGCGGAGGCGGAGAAACGAAGAGGTTCGCCTGGATGGACGTTCCCTACCCGTGCACGCCCTAGGTGCGGGGCGTCTCGCCGAGGTTGTCGTTGAATCCGCGGTACATCTCGTAGATGTCCTTGCACTTCTGGCACACGGGCAAGCGTTTGGGATCACGATTGGGCACCCAGGTGTGCCCGCAGAGCGCTTCGAGAGGTGTGCCTTCCACCCTGGCCGCGAGCACCTTCGCCGCAGCGTCCTCGCCCGGTTTGGTCTTCACGATGTGGGCCACCGGACCGTCCTCGGTCTCGGTGCGTTCCTCGGTGAGCGTCGTCGTTGCCGGCCCAGTGGTCAACGGTTCAGCCGTCAGCGGTTCAGCGGTCAGCGGTCCGGGATCTGCCATCGCGTCTGGAGCGGTCATGGCTCCAGTCTCGCGCCGTCGGAGTCTGCGACAGATGTCAACCGCTCGGTCGGGCCCTGCGGACTCGGACCGTCCATCCGGCCTCGTTTGGTGCGGGGTCGGTGTCGGAGTCGATGATCTCCAAACCGTCTCGCGCAAGTGCATCGCGGATGAGCTGTTCGACGATCGCTCCGCTTGCCGGCCGTCCGTCAAGTGTGACGTCGGGCGGAACCTCGATCGAGACGACAGACCCAGCCGCAGTGCTGGCCGCGAGCTCGGGAATCGAGCCGACGATGGTTTCCAACGCCCGCGGATCCTGCTCCCGAGCCGTCCCCGCGGCTTCGTGCGGCGCAGCGTTCGACGATTCCACGGCGCGCCGCCTGTTGCGGATCCGGTTCCACTGCCAGAGTGCCACCGGGGCCACTACGACCAGGGCGATCACGAACGAGCGCAGCAGTACCCCCGCACTTTCCTGCGCGAGCAGCTGGGTGGTCATGTGTGGTTCACCAGGTGACGACCCGACGGCGCCTTGCGCGTGACCCGGGCGATCCTGCTCGGGGCTCGGCTGGTACTTCGCTTGTCATGGCGGATCCAAGCTAGGCGGCGTGCGAGCTAGCGTTGAAACGATGGACACCGCCGAAGCCGCCCGCCTCGAAGAACTCGAAGCCGACATCTCGTCGGTCGCCTCGGCGCTGGAAACGGTTGACCGCATCGTTGCCGAGACGCCCGATGGCGAGTCGGCGGCGACCGAGATCGCAGCAGTTGTTTCGCCACAGCGGTTCCCCCTCGAGTCCGACGCCGCGGCCTCTGAGTCGAGTGAGGTTGCCGTCAACGACACGAGACCGAGCGACACGGGACCGAGCGATACCCAACCGACCGGCACAGAACCGGGCGACACAGAGCCGGGAGACACGGAACCGGGAGACACGGAACCGGGAGACACGAAACCAGGCCAAACGGTAACTGGAACCGCCCGCGTCGAGCAGGGCTGGTCCTCCTAGATCTGATCGGGAATCGTCTCGTCGGTCAAAAGGTGCACGCGGTCGCCCAGGTGCCATTGGCCGTGTTCGAAGCGCAGCCATCGTCCGGCAAGGTTCGCCAAACGCTCCCAGGTGGCACCCAGCTCCTCTTCGATGGCGTAGATGATGCCGGCATGGGCGACAGCCAATACATGACCGTCTCCGCTCGCACCAGCGATCTCCTCGAGTGCGGCAAACGCCCGCGAGCGCACGAGAGCGTCGTCTTCCCACCCGGGAGGACGCTTGCGGGCATCGAGGTATCCGGGCCACCCGCTCTCGATCTCTGACCTCGTGAGTCCCTGCCATTCGCCCGCATTTCGTTCCATCAGCCCCTCGGCCAGCACCACGGGTCCGATTCCGATCAACTCCGAGATGATGGTTGCGGTCATGGCAGCTCTGATGAGCGGCGAGGCAAAGATCGCGTCCACCGCACCGACGGCCTCGGCGGCGAGTCGGGCCTGTTCGCGACCCAGTGAGGTCAGGTCGGGATTGGCCTGTCCCTGCCACCTTCCGTCCGCGTTCCATTCGGATTGTCCATGTCGAACCACGAGTACGTCGGTCACCGCCGGAACCCTACAAGTGGACCTGAGTCGACGGTTTCAGGAATCGCAAACACGTACCCGTAGCTCGGGGTAAGGCGTCTCAGCGGGCAGCATCCTCTAGAGTCCGCGCGTGCCCGTAGTGCTTCTGTTCGCCCAGGCCCGCGAAGCTGCGGGAGGTCGCTCCGTGCGCGTCGAGGGAGCCACGGTCGCCGAGGTCGTCGCGGATCTGAGCGAACGGTTCGGTCCCGCCATGGCGGATGTCGTCGGCGCGAGTCGCATCTGGGTCAACGGAGACCCTGCCGAGGACACCCAAGCGGTGGGCGAGGACGACGAGGTCGCAGTCGTTCCTCCGGTCTCGGGGGGCTGAGCATGGCGTCGCAATCGAAGGGGTCGGAACGCAAGCCCGTCGGCAGCGATGCACCAGACAAGCCGCGGGGCAAGACGAAACCGGTCAGCAAGAAAAGGTCGGGCAGCAGGAAGAAGCCGAGCAGCAAGCCGAGGCCGAGCAGCAAGGCAAAGCCGAGCAGCAAGGCAAAGCCGAGCAGCAGGGCGAAGCCGAACAATGGTGCACCCGCAAAGGGTGGGTCCACCGGTCCCACGGGCAAGTCAACCGACGATGTGTCCAAGGCGTCCAAGGCATCCAACGAAGGCAACGACTCCAAATCAGGCAACGCATCCAAGGCGCAGGGAGGGCAAACCGCGCCGGGCTCGGTCGCCAAGACCCAGGCCCGGACACTGCTGGCACGTCCCGATTCATCGGGCCCCAGGGTCACCCTCGGTCT
>JBPCTP010000516.1:0-9950 GCA_051011615.1 Microthrixaceae bacterium
GCCTCGGTCATCCCGAACACGAAGTCACCGGTGGCCGTGTTCACCTGACCGCCACCCAGGTGCGCGATGTAGACCCCCTCGGGGGTGTCAGCCACGATGTCATCCGGATCCGACTCCCCGGCAAGCAGGTAGGTGTTGGTCATCCTCACCATCGGAAGGTGCGCATAGCTCTGGCGACGACCGTTACCCGAGGATGCCCGGCCTTCCTTGCGGGCTCGCAGTTCGTCCCACATGTAGTCGACCAGTACGCCGTCTCGAATCAGCACGTTGTGTCGGCGAGGACGACCCTCGTCGTCAATGCCTCCGGCACCCCACTCGCCACCCATCGTGCCGTCATCGACCAAGGTCACGAGCGGAGATGCGACCTGTTCACCCACCCGGCCTGCAAACACCGAGGCACCCTTGGCGACGAGATCCGCCTCCAGGCCATGGCCGCAGGCCTCGTGGAACATGACGCCGCCGCCGCCGGGGCCGATCACCACTGTCATCTCGCCCGACGGTGCGGGGCGAGCTCCGAGCTTGGTCAGCGCGCGCTTCGCCGCACGTTCGGCCAACTCCTCGACGTTCGACGAGTCGAACAGTTCGAAGCCGACGGTGTGGCCGACGGACTCGCGTCCGGTCTGCATCCCGGTGTCGCCGGTGGCAACTGTGCTCACGGAGAACATCGTGCGCACCTGGTCGTCATCAGCGAGTGTGCCATCGCTGTTCGCCACGAGAATGCGGCGCCGGGAGTCCGCGTAACGCGCCGATACCTGTGTGATCTCCGCAGCGGTCGACCGAGCTGCGGCCTCAGCCCTGCCCAGCAGTTCGACCTTCGTGGCCTTGTCCACATCCTCCGGCTGGATCTGCACCGTCGAAGGGTTGGACGCCCCGACATGGGAGAGATCGACAACCTCCTTGGAGCCCTTGGCGCCACGCGCTGCCGCAGCGGCCGTTCGAGCCGCAGCCACCAATGACTTCTCGCTGAGGTCGGCGGTATGCGCGAAACCGGTGGTGTCGCCGGAAACCACCCTGATTCCCGCGCCGCGATCTCGACCCGAGGTGAGCTCCTCGACCCGGCCGTCGTCGAGAAGAGCCGAGGTGGAACGACGATCCTCGGCGAACACTTCAGCGAACTCGCCGCCGCCGTCGAGCCCGGCGGCAAGTACCGCCTCTATGACATCGCTCTCTATCAACTGGCCTCCAGCCGGTCAGAAGGTGCTCCTGCGAAACAGTTCACAGCCACTCGGTTGTGTGCAACGGGCACCGGGATGCTTATCGTACTGATGATGGCTGTACGCACAGGACTGACCTCGGCGGTGGACCTGACGGTCGGCGACGACGACACAGCGTCTTCGTACCGGTCCGGGGACGTGCCTGTGCTCGCCACCCCAAGAATCATCGCGCTGGTTGAGGAGGCGACGGTCGCGGCCCTCAGCGGCGAACTCGCGCAGGACCAGACGTCGGTGGGTGTCTCGGTGCAGCTCGAACACATATCCCCGACTGGGGTCGGACGCAATGTGCGGGCGGAATGCTGCCTGGAGAAGGTGCAGGGCCGTCGGTTGGTGTTCACCGTTTCGGCGCGCGACGACCATGGACTGATCGCGGCTGGCAAGGTCACGCGCGTCGTCGTCGACCGCGACGGTTTCCTGGGCAAGGTTCGCTGAACATCACCGGAACGCTGCGACAGCGGGTGGAATTGCCCAGGCTTGATTGACAGAGCATCCCGGCTCAGATAGTAAATCTATGTGCCGGTTGGCACAGTTCGTGGGTCGGATGTGCCCACTGCTCCCATCCGGGAGTCATAGCGAGGGGGAACCTGAATGTCGAAGCGTGCACGAATTGCGCTCGTGAGCCTTGTGGCAGCTGTGCCACTGCTTGCAGGAGCATGTCGCATAGACCTCGGCAACGGCTGCGAGCTGCTCGTGGCCGAGCCCGGCGCCAACGTCGGCGTCGTCTGCAACTGATCGGGTGATGTTCGCGACCCTCACGGGTCGACGTCATCCGGCAATCGAAACGGCCGCCCCCACCGGGCGGCCGTTTCGCGTTGGCGGTTGAAGCTTCACGGTCGCGGAGTTCCCTGTCCCCCGTTTGCGCATCCCCTGTTGTCCATCACGTGATTGTCCATCACGCAGTTGTCCATTCCGCCAGTAGCCCATTGCGCCAATGCTCCATTCCGCGGTTCCCCGTCCGCGCAGTTCGGGAGGGATCGCGCCGGACCTTTGGGTAGGGTCAGCGGGTGACGCCCGAGGACCCGAGCGCCGAGCGCGCCGAAGCGCTCGCGGAGATAGACGAGGCATCACTGCCCCATGAGGTGCCCCGCAACAGCCCTTGGAAACTGCTGTTGCGCATCGCCTTCAGCCTCGGATTCCTCGCCCTGCTGTTCTGGCAATTGCCGGACGTCAGCCTCGATGACCTGCTGCCGGACCCAACCGCGGCGACGTTCATCTGGATCGCAGCCGCGATCTCGATCCACCTGATCGCCTATGTACTGCAGAACCTGCGTTGGGCCGAGGTGTCCGACACCCTCGGCATACACCTGGGCTTCAGGAGGCTCTTCTCGCACCTTCTGGCCGGCCAGTTCGTCTCCAATGCCCTGCCCACCTCGTTCGGCGGCGACATCGTGCGCATCATCCGACAGGGCAACGACACGGGCGACTACGCCGATTCGTTTGCGGCAACCAGCCTCGAACGCCTTACCGGTTGGCTCGTGCTGCCACTGCTGTCCTTCGCGGGTCTCGCGATCAGCAGCGACTACCGCAGTCTCGGAAACGTGACAATCGTGATCGTGGCCATCAACACGGTCACCATCGTCGCGCTGGTGGTGATTCTCGCAGCGGCTGCCCATCCCCGACTGGGTGCACTAGCGGATCGTCGGGGATGGCGGCGCTACCTGGGTGCGGTGCACCTCGGCATCATCGCCTTCCGGCACCGGCCCGTGCAGGCCGCCAAGGTGTTGGCCGCGGGGATCGGATTCCAGTTGCTCCAGTGCGTGACCGTCTGGGCATGCGCGGAGGCACTCGGCATCGGCGAGATCGGCATCGTGGCGGCACTCACATTCTTTCCGCCTACTGCCGTGGTACAGAACTTCCCGCTCGCCCTCGGTGGTCTCGGGGTGCGCGAGGCGGCCTTCGTCTACTTCTTCGGCGCAATCGGCGTGTCCAACGGTGAAGCAATCGCCCTGGGCCTTCTGGTGTACCTGGTATTCGTGCTCTCCAGCCTCTCCGGGGCTCCCAGTTTCGTCTCCGGTGGCTTCACCGGCGCCAGCATCCGGGGTGCTGGTCGACACGATCCTGCAACGCCCGCAGCGGCGAAGCGCCAGGCTGGAAGTGTCCTCCCCGAGGACCTGGGCGGCGGTCTCTCCTGACGCACCCTGCTCAGGTACCGTGGTGGGGACTCCCCCTAGCAAGGATCTGCATGATTCTGGAGAAGATCGACGGTCCGCAAGACCTGCGCGACCTCGACAGCGAGCAACTCAACCAGCTGTGCGCCGAAATCCGTTCGTTCATCGTCGATGCCGTGACCACCCATGGTGGCCACCTGGGCTCCAACCTCGGAGCAATCGAGATCACGGTCGCGGCCCATCGTGTGTTCAACTCGCCAGAGGACATCATCCTGTGGGACACCGGCCATCAGGCATATGTGCACAAGCTCGTCACCGGTCGCCGGGAATCGTTCGACCACCTGCGCCAGGAAGGTGGCCTGTCGGGCTATCCCTCCAGGTCCGAGAGCGAGCACGACTGGATCGAGAACAGCCATGCATCGACGATCGTGTCCTATGCCCACGGGCTCGCCACGGCCAACTCACTTCGAGGTGACGGCGATCGCCACGTAGTCGCGGTGCTGGGCGACGGTGCGCTCACCGGCGGCATGGCATACGAGGGTCTGAACAACCTCGGACACAGCGGCCAGAAGGCCATCATCATCCTCAACGACAACGGCCGTTCCTACGCGCCGACTGCGTCGCGGCTCGGAGAATCACTGTCGCGCTTCCGAGCCTCCCCCACATACCAACGCAACCGGGAGCGCCTGGAGCGCGTCCTCAACGAAGTACCACTGTTCGGCCACTATCTCGAACGAGGTGTCGACGGCGCCAAGGCAGCAATCCGTGAGGTGTTCGAACCACCAGCGTTCTTCGAGCAGCTCGGCGTCGGCTACCTCGGCCCCTATGACGGACACGACATCGAGACCCTCGAGGACGCCTTCGCAGCGGCCGCGGACCTGGACGGCCCGGTGGTGGTGCACTGCCTCACCCAGAAGGGACGCGGGTACGGCCCCGCCGAAGAGGACCAGGTCAAGAACATGCACGACACCTCCGAGCTGAAGGAGGGTTCCTACACAGACGCGTTCTCCAAGGCCATCCTCACCGAAGGTGCGCACCGCAGCGATCTGGTCGCCATCACCGCAGCCATGCCGGACTCCACCGGCCTGCTGCCTTTCGCTGACGCATTTCCGCAGCGGTGCTTCGACGTCGGCATCGCAGAACAGCACGCGGTCACCTCTGCGGCAGGAATGGCAATGGGCGGACTCCGACCGGTGGTCGCGGTCTACTCCACCTTCCTCACCCGCGCCATAGACCAGGTCAACCTGGATGTGGGCCTGCACAACCAGCCGGTCACCTTCGTGCTCGATCGCGCCGGCATCACCGGCGACGATGGCGCCTCACACCATGGCGTGCTCGACATGGTTCTGCTCTCGAAGATCCCCGGCATGACCCTGTTCGCTCCGTCGAACTATGCAGAGGTCGCCCAGATGCTCGGTGACGCACTCGATCTCTGCAATGACGGACCCTCCGCGATCCGCTTCCCGAAGACCATGCCGCCCGATGACACCGAGACCGGATCGGGACTGTCAGCTCGCAAGGTGCGTGACGGTTCCGAGGTATGCATAATCGGTGTGGGCAAGATGCTCCAGGCCGCCCGCGGGGCAGCCGAGCGACTTGCGGACCACGGCATCGAATCGACCGTGTGGGATCCGAGGGTGGTCAAGCCACTCGATGCCGACATGCTCGCAGATGCCGCCGGCCACCGACTCGTCGTCACGATCGAGGACGGGCTCCGCGATGGAGGCATAGGTGCGTCGATCGCCGACACGCTCTCCAAGCTGGCGCCGGTCGATGGCCCGGCAGTGCATGTGCTCGGAGTGCCTTCGGTCTACCTGGCGCACGGAAAGCCGGACACCATCCTGGCGCGGCTCGGCCTCGACGCGGACGGCGTCGCTGACGAAGTCATGGCTTGGGTGGGATCTGCATCCGGGCGCTCGACCTAGCCCCAGCCGGATGAACGGTCAGCTGTAGAAGGGGTTCTGGCCGGCTTCGTGGTCGGTGGTGTCGATCACTTCGGCAATCTCGGGGATTGCATCCATGATCGCTGTGCGAATGCCGTCACGCAGTGTCGCCGCCGAAGCTGCGCAGCCCTGGCAGCCACCACCCATGGTCACGTAGACGTTGTTGTCGTCGTCCACACCGACGAACTGGGCAAAGCCGCCATGGGAGGCCAACATCGGGTTCACCTGCGCCTCGAGAAGCTGGGTCACCTTGTCGGGCAACTCCCCGGTGAGTTCGATGTCGATCCCCTCGAAGGGGTCCGGCGTGTTCGGGTTGCGGATCACCAGACCGCCCTGGCCGGCCGATCGGGGCAGGTCCAGCTCCGACCCGATCAGGCGCTGCACCGAATCCTCTTCGATGGCAAGTGCCAGGTCACCCTCGGTGTAGAGGAGATGGCCCTCTGCCACCTCGTCGGGCGCGGCGAAGGAGAGGTCATAGGTGTACTCCCGGCCACTTGATCCGGTGATCTCCACACGCAACGCCAGTGTGGCTGCGTCGGGTTCCTGGTCGCGGATGCCGAGCACTGTTTCCAGTGCCGCCTCGGACACCTTCAACACGGCCTCGCCATCGGACTCCGGTGCTGATTCGCCGTTGGAGGATGTCTCGGGGGACTCGACTGTCATTTTGTGCCTTCCCGCTCTCGTAGCTGTCAGAACCGCCACGGTGGCTTGGCCCGGTCGCCGACCGGCGCATCAGAGGTTCTCGACAATGAGCCTCGTGGCTCGGCAATAAACAACATGGTAATAGGACAAATCCTTCCGACACCATCGCACCCGGCTCACGCGTGTCAGATCTCGAGGCCCCGACGCTCCACGGAATCGGCCAGCTCCAGCCACGATTCCTCTGCGGCATCGAGGATCTCGGTCGCCTCGGCCAGCTCGCGTCCCAGCTCTGCGAGCGCAGCGTGATCGGTGCCCGCATCGGCGAGCGCCGAGCGGAGCTGGTCACAACGACCGCGGGCAGACTCGACATCGCGCTCCGCGGCGCGCAGGCGATGTCGCAGCGTGGATGGACTCGGCGCCCGCTCAGAGCCCGAGGATGATCGCTGGGTTTCAGTCACGCGGTCCTCGGTCAGCTCCTGGTCGACCAACTCTGGCTCGGCTGGGCTCTCGGGTGCACCCGCTGTCGAGCCGCCCGCGACCTTGCCCGCCTGCGTGGCTTTCCGAGCGGCGAGCCGTCGTTGCTGGTAGGCGGAGTAGCCGCCGGGCAGCCGGGCTGCCGTGTCATCACCGAGCACGATCACGTCGGCCACGACGCGCTCTAGAAACGCTCGGTCGTGACTGACCGCCACGAGGGCTCCCGGCCATTCCTCCAGGAAGTCCTCCAGTTGCCGGAGCGTCTCGGCATCGAGGTCGTTCGTCGGCTCGTCGAGGAACAGCACGTTGGGCTTCTCGGCCAGGGTGAGCAACAGCTGGAGGCGACGGCGCTCTCCACCCGAGAGCGTGGCGATGGGTGCTCGCTGTGCATCGGCGTCGAACCAGAATGCATCCATCAGCGCCTCGTGGGTCCAGTCAACGGTGTTGTCCGGACCGGCGACGGCCTCGCGCACCCGCATCTCGGGATCCAGTTCGCGGCCCTGCTGGTCGAACACCGACAGATGGACTGTGGAGCCGCGTTCCACGGTGCCTTCGCTGGGTTGGAGACGACCGGCCATGATCTCGAGCAGGGTCGACTTGCCCGATCCGTTCACGCCCACCACACCGAGGCGCTCCCGGTTGTCGAGCAACAACTCCACGTTCGAGAACAGCTCCTGGTCTCCGAAGCGATGGCCGACTCCGTGCAGTTCGATGACCCGATCCCCCAGGCGCGGAGTCTGGGCGTGCAGTGGCAGATCACCCTGGCGTGCCTCGGGCTTCTTGCGCGTCGCGAGCAGCCGTTCGGCCGAGTCGATTCGGGCACGTGGCTTGGAGGTCCGCGCCGGGGCGCCACGACGAAGCCACGCGAGCTCGGCACGTGCCAGGTTTCGCCGCTTCGCCTCGGCAGCGTCGGCCTGCTCGGCCCTGCGCGCCCTGGCCTCCAGATAGCCGGCATAGCCACCTTCGTGGATGAACGCCGACCCGCGGTCCAGCTCGAGAATCCGGGTGGTCACACGGTCCAGGAAATGACGGTCGTGCGTGACCACCAGCAACGCCCCGCTGCGAACCGCAAGTCGCTCCTCGAGCCAGGCGATCGAGTCGATGTCGAGGTGGTTGGTCGGCTCGTCGAGAATCAGCAGTTCCGACTCGCTCACCAAGGCCCTCGCAAGCGCAGCGCGCTTGATCTGTCCACCCGAGAGCTGGCCGACCGGATCGTCGAAGTGATCCCCGAGTCCGAGGCGGTCAGCCACCGCCTCGACTTCCCAGACCTCGGCGGGCCCCCCACCGTGGAGGGCCTCGCGAAGCGTTGCGCCCTCGAGGCTCGTCGTCTGTTCGAGTACCGCAGTGCGCACGCTTGCGCCCCGTCTGACAACTCCACTTTCCGGCTCGGTGTTTCCGGCCAGCACCGACAACAAGGTCGACTTGCCGCTGCCGTTGATGCCCACGATCCCGATGCGGTCACCGCTTCGGATCGTGATGTCCAGGTCCTCGAAAAGCGCCCGCCCAGGTCGCGAAGCGGCCAGGGACGATGCATCGACGAGGATCACCGTTGCGTCCTCACATCAGTTGGCCGGCGCCACGCCGGCCGCGGAAAGCCTGTTGTCCAACCAGTCACTCAGCAGATTGATCGCAATCGGCTCGTCGAAGGTGAGGTGCCCCATGAAACCGAAGGTCTCCGCGGACGCGTCTTGGGGCCAGACGTCGATGGCTCCACGTCCGTTGGCACCAATGACGGCCCGCTGTGCGACGCCGTTGCCCGTGTCCCATGGCGTCGTTTCCAACTCCGGCAGCCGCAGGAGCGTTCTGAGCCGGTGCGATGAGAAGTCCGGGACGATCGCGTCGCCAACGCCAACCTGGGCAATAACCGCTCGCTGCGAATCCGCCAGCCCGTCGAGGAGGTGGGTGGCGTCTCCCATGTCGAGCAGCATGGAAGCTGCCCCGATGAGTGCTGCCGCATCGCCGGCTGTGGCATTGGCGGGAACTATCGAGGAGAACACTGGCCACAACATGGAATGCGTGATGATGTCGACGATCCCGACACCCGGCACCTGCAGGAACGCTCCGCCGAGCTCGGGGTTGAGTGCGAACTCCGCAACACCGAGCACGCTCCCCATAGAAGTGCCTTCGTAGAGCAACACGCTCGAATCGATGTCTGGCATGCCATCGCCGGGTTGGCCGAATGCGTTCCAGGGCGCGAGGTCAATCTCCGCGAGGTGCGTCCCGATGGCCTTCACCAGCGAAACATGATCCACGATGCCTTGCGGGATCAATCCCACGACGCGCCCAAGGTGGCGCGGCGTCGTCAGGTCGAGCAGATACCCACCCTGACCGGCTTGGCGGCTCCCTTGGTTCGGCACATCGATGCCAATGGTGGCCACGGCCTTCGCCGCGTTCGTCGACGCGACCACGAGCATCGTCTCCTTGTTGACCAGCAGGCCGTGGCCGTAGACGGCGACCGGTGCACCTGCGGCACCAGCGGGCCGCTCGGGCACTGCCAACACGAAAGGAATCCAGCTGTGTGATGGTGGCGAGTCCGGATGCACAACCCCATCGCCGTCACGGAAATCGGTGATGCGCACCTCGCCGGTGACTATCGCAGAACCATGGGAGAAGAAGGCTGGCGGGTGCGACTCGAGCTTGCGCACCGGGTGGTCATCGGCACATGCGACGAAGGCCATCGTCTCGAGCCCGCCGATCGAATTCTCGCGGGAACGCACCGTGAACTCGGTGGCCGACAGCAGGCCCGCCACCTCTGAGCCGTCGATCGCCGCCAATCGTTCCACGAGACCACCCGGATGCCCGTCGCCGCGAACCAGCGCGGCGGGCGGAGTCGGTGACCTGGCCAACAAGCCGGGCACGCGACTCATCCGAGCCACGTAGGTGCGGCCGTATTCCCAGCGCGTTACCGGCCACGCCATCACGATGGTGCCCGGCGCACCCCTCCAGGCCGCTTCCGGCCAAAGCTCGGCTCGAATCGCCTGTCGCTCGCCGGTCTGCGCGTCGTAGACGGCAACCACGGCGCCGCCATCGGCGGGAATGGACTCAGCACCCACTCGCTGGTCGAGCTCGAAGACCACCGGGCCGACGGCTGAGAACCCGTCTGCAGCACCGAATGCGTCGTCGATCGACGCCCCCGGGCCGAGTTTGTCGAGCGCTCGGGCCTCGACCACCTCCTCGGGCATGACCACCCGCTTGCCGGTCGGCGAGGCCGGATCGAGGACGGTGAATTCGTCGGAGGGATAGGGCAATGCACAGGATCCTGCGCTGGCGACTGTGCAAGGTGGAGGTGGTGGCGCCGACTGGGCGTTGGACACGCCTGGATCCACGACGTCACCGGCGGTGTTGATGGCCTGGGTACACGAAGCCGCCAACAGTGACATCGCTGCCATGGCCGCCGCCAGCAGTGCCCCGATGCCCTTGCGAGCGACCAATGGCTTCCGCGCAACGCCTGGTTCGCGCCTGAACAAGGTCGCCATCGTCGCTCCCCTTCCGATCCCATGCGCACGTGGGCCGCTACATACTCGCACGACCGACCTACAACTCCCGACTCGACCGGGACTGTGGGAGCG
>JBPCTP010000517.1:0-3383 GCA_051011615.1 Microthrixaceae bacterium
AGGCCGAGCAGCAAGGCAAAGCCGAGCAGCAAGGCAAAGCCGAGCAGCAGGGCAAAGCCAAGCAATGGTGCACCCGCAAAGAGTGGGTCCACCGGTCCCAAGGGCAAGTCAACCGACGATGTGTCCAAGGCGTCCAACGAAGGCAACGACTCCAAATCAGGCAACGCATCCACGGCGCAGGGAGGGCAAACCGCGCCGGGCTCGGTCCCCAAGACCCAGGCCCGGACACTGCTGGCACGTCCCGATTCATCGGGCCCCAGGGTCACCCTCGGTCTGGTTTGGTTCGTCGTCGCTGTCGCGGCGGTGTTTCTCGGACGATGGGCGGTTCTGGCGTTGTGGGGCACGCTGGCCGCCTTGGCAGCGCTTCAGGTGGGCAGGGTCTGGGCCGAACAGCCCAAGGGCTCAGCAATGCCGACCTGGGCACCCGCAATGGCTGCGGTCGCTGCGTTCCTGTGCGTCGCAGCCGCCACGATCGGAACAGCCCTCGGGGGCATCGCGTTGATTTCGCTACCAATCGTCGTCGTCATGGTTGTCACGCTGGGGGGCCGCAAGCCCGTCGCTGCATCCGGAGCGGTGATCGGCCTTGTGCTTGCCGCAGTCCCGGCCATGTCGATCGTTCTGATCGCCCGAGAGGGCTGGCAGCCAGCCCTGTTCGTGGTAGCGGCAGTTTCGTTCTACGACGCGGGCTATTTCATCGGCGCCGCTGAGTCCTCGAGTCGTCTGGAGGGTCCGGTGACGGGTGCAATCGGCGCGCTGGCGGTCACTTTCGCAGCGTCCGCGTTCGAGACGGCGCCCTTCGACCGGGTGACGGCATGGGTTGCAGGCGCGATCCTTGTTCTTGCCTGCCCGCTGGGCCAGATGCTGGTCTCGGCGGAGCTGCCGAGCCCGACCGTGAAGGCTCACGCGATGCGACGGCTCGACTCCTACCTCGTGGCGGGACCGCTCATGCTCGGGTCGGTCTGGGCGCTCAGCTGAGCAGGTCTTCCACTCCCGCACCCTCGCGATATCGCGCGATCACTTCCTGTTGGACCCGTCCGATTCGCGCGTGGAGTTGCGATCGAATCTGTGACAGTTCCCGCTCGATCCCCGCGATCCGCTCGGCGACCTGCGCCAGTTCGCCACGGTCCATGTCGGTCAGGTGCCCCAGCTCGTCGAGTGAGATCGTCATGTTGAGCTCATCGAGGAGATCGTCTGCCCAGTCAGGGGGCAGGAGGCCCTGGGTCGGTCGCGGCAGGCCCGGTCCCTTGATGTGGGCCGACATGGCCTCGGAGATTTCCGACAGCGTGCTCGATTCCTGGTCGTGGTCGAGCAGTCCCAGCACCACGTCCAACCTGCCCTGCACCACCCGTCGGGCATAGGAGTATCCGAACTCGACTTCCTGCAATCCCTCGCGAATGGAGCGCAGTTCCTCCATGCTCAGGGGCGCCAGATCCTCCGGTTCGGAGGTGGGTAGCAGCGCGTCGGGTTGAATCATGAGTTCAAGGTTACCCACGAGCCGTGTGCACCCGCCGCCCAATCGGTCGGTGATCGGGTCAAGTGGTCGGCGGGGTTCAAACGGCCGTCGCCGACCGCCGGTGGTGATTGATCGGGGGCCGTCGGGCGGTACCCTCGGTTGTGATGGCCGACATGAAGGATGACCTCGACAGGCGTTGGAACGACCTGGGAGATTTCATCCGAGAGCAACGCGCCATCGGTGAACTGTCGCTGCGAAAACTGTCCGAGCGCGCTGGGGTCTCGAATCCGTATCTGTCGCAGATCGAGCGTGGTCTGCGACGACCATCTGCGGAGATCCTCCAGCAGATAGCCCGGGCCCTCGAGATTTCGGCCGAGACTCTCTATGTGCGAGCCGGAATCCTCGACGAGCCATCGGAGTTGGTGGACCCGGTGTCGGAGATCCGTCGCGACCCGAGGGTGACCGAGGACCAGAAGAAGACGCTGATCCACATCTACGAGAGCTTCCTTCGCGAAAACGACCTCGAGCGCGAGAATGAACTCGAGGAGTTGGCAGCGGAGGTGCTGGCCGGCAGTGTTCCTTCGCCGGATGCGGACCTGCTGGAAGCTGATGCCTCCGCGGATGGCGAATCCTCCGTCCTGGGTGAATCGACTGTGGATGGCACTACAGAGTTCGCTGAAACCGAGGGCACGGCGGATGGCGAGCAGTCAGCTGCCTCTCCTGACGAGCCAGCCGCCTGAAGCCGCCAGCCTGGATCCGAAATGGTCGGCGGCGCCTTGCTGCACGTACTCTGAGTGATTCCTGACTTGGGTGATCGGGAATAGGTCGGTCGCCGTGGAGCTTGTTACTGCCGTGGGAACAGCCGCAATTCTTTCGATGCACACGTCGCCACTGGCACAGCCGGGCACGGGCGACTCCGGTGGTATGAACGTCTACGTGCGCGAGCTGGCAGGGTCCTTGGCTCGGGCTGGCGTGCCGGTCAAGGTCTTCGTGCGGCGGTGGGCCGCTGAGCTGCCGGGTGTCGTCGAGGTGGAACCCGGCCTGTCGGTGGTGCACATCGATGCCGGCCCTCCGGACGCCCCGAAGGAGACACTCGCCGGCTTCGTGGATGAGTTCGCCGACGGTGTCGAGGCTCACCTGTCCTCACCTGAGCGCGACGGGGAACCGGCGGTCGAGGTGTTGCATGCGAACTACTGGTTGTCTGCTGTTGCCGGTCACCGGCTGAAGCACCGACTGGAGCTGCCGCTGGTTGCCACGTTCCACACGCTTGCCCGCGTGAAGGCCGAGGCGGGTGACGCCGAGCCACTGGCACGGGCAGTCGCCGAGGCTGAGACGATCGGCTGCTGCGATGCGATCTGTGCGTCCAACCCGGTCGAGGCCGAGGAACTCGTGCGCCTCTATGGCGCGGATCCCTCCCGCATCGAGTTGGTCCCACCCGGCGTGGATCATGCCTTCTTCTCCCCGGGTGACCGTACCGGAGCACGCGCCGGGCTGGGCCTCGATGACCGTCCGACCATGCTGTTCGTCGGGCGCATCCAGCCTCTCAAGGGCCTGGCCGTGGCGGTCGAGGCGCTGGGTTTGGTGAAGCGAGGTGACGCCCGGCTCGTGGTCGTGGGCGGGCCATCTGGCCCCGGCGGTGACGCGGAGTTCGATCGGGTGAACAAACTCATCTCCGAGCGCGGACTGCGAGATCGCGTGACCTTCGTTGATCCACAACCGCATCACGCTCTCTCGACGCTGTACCGCAGCGCAGACGCAGTTGTCGTACCCAGCCGCTCGGAATCCTTCGGACTCGTGGCACTCGAGGCCGCAGCATGTGGGGTGCCGGTGGTCGCCGCGGCCGTGGGTGGTCTCCGGACCCTCGTGGACGATGGCCGCACTGGCTACCTGGTCGATCCGGCGGACCCGTCGGCAATGGCAGCTCGTGTCG
>JBPCTP010000518.1:0-5281 GCA_051011615.1 Microthrixaceae bacterium
GGAGGATCGCGGGTGCTGGCACATGGCGACATGTCGCGCCACGTGCTCGGCATACAGGCCGTGACCGCAGACCCCGATGCCACCGTCATCGGCAATCTCAGCGGCCTGCGCAAGGACAACACGGGCCCGGATGCCACCAGACTCCTGATCGGATCGGGCGGCGCGTTCGGCGTGATCACGGCGGTGGCCGTGGCCCTCACTCCGGTTCCGGCGCAACGGGCGACTGCGCTGGTCGGTCCACTACCCGATACCGATGCCATCCAACTGTTGGCACAACTCCGGGAACGTCTCGGCACAGGACTCAGCGCGTTCGAGGTCATGTGTCCGGCGGCGGTGGAGGCCGGGCTGTCCATCGCGAGCCCCAGTGGCCCGGTCGATCCCGGCCGAGATCCCGAGGTGCTCGTGCTGGCGGAGGCCTCCGGCGCCAACGGGTGCGGTGACTCGCTGGTGGATGCGCTTTCCTCGGTACGGATCAACGGGCGGCAGGGTCCGCCACCCGGGTCCCTGCTGCCGACGTCGGAAGCGTGGGCGCTGCGGCACGCGATCACCGAGGGCCTGCGCTCCCGGGGTGAGGTGCTGGGGTTCGACCTGTCGGTGCGTCCACGTGACCTGCCGGCGCTGCGTGCTTCAGTGCGCGCTCTGGTTTTAGAACAGGGCGCCGAGATGTTCGTGGCCGACTTCGGCCACTGGGGAGACGGTGGCATCCATGCCAACGTGGTGATCCCCGACAGCACAGGCACCGACGCCGAGCCAGGCCTGCTGAGATCCAGGGTCTACGCCCTGGTCACTGGTCGATTCGGCGGCTCATGGAGCGCCGAGCACGGAGTTGGTCCCCTGAACGCCGACGAGTGGGCTGCGACGGTGGGCTCAACCGAGGCAGCCACACTGCGAGCGTTCGCCGACATCACCGACCCACTGAGGATTCTCGGGCACCCGGGGTTGCCGTTCGGCTGAACGCCGGTCGCCGGGTTAGCGTCGCTGGTCATGCCGTGGGCACGCCCGGGACCCAGAACCCGCATCCACCGTCCCACTTCGTGGGCCGCCGCCATCGCGATTGCGGTGCTGGCAGGTGGTTGTGCGGGAACGTCGAGCGAGCAGGTTGCCACCGAGATCACCACCACCACATCCACCTCTTCGACCACGACGACAACCCGGCCGCCCGACTGCGCGTCCACACTGCCGACTGTTGGCCAAGTCGCCCAGCTGCTCATGGTGATGGTGCCGGACCCGGCCAATGCACGCGATTCGCTCGAGGCGGGCCTCGCTTCGGGATTCGGCCTCAAGGGCAACCAGCGCAGCGATGTGGCGGATGAGATCTCTGCCGCCACCGAGGGTCTGGTCCTGCCGCCGACGGTGGCTGTGGACGAAGAGGGCGGCACCGTGCAGCGGTTGCGCTACTCCGCCGGCCGCCTCCAATCGGCTGCAGAAATGGCGGAAGGGACGCCTGCACAGGCCGCCGAGGAGTTCTCCCAACACGCCGCTCGGATGGCCGACATGGGCGTGACCATGAACTTCGCACCCGTGGCCGACGTTGGAGACGGGGCAGATCTCGGCACGCGCACCTACGGCGACGATCCGGCAACGGTCGCCGAGTTCGTGGCTGCCGTCGTGGAAGCAAACCTCGCCGCAGGAATAGTCCCGGTGGTCAAGCATTGGCCGGGCATCGGATCTGCACCGGAGGACCCACACGATTCACTGCCGGTGATCGACCCCATCGACGAGCTGCGAACTGCCGACATGGTGCCGTTCCGTGCGGCCTTCGACGCCGGAGTGCCGGCGGTGATGGTCGCCCACGCCGAGGTTCCCGGGCTCACAGCCGAGGGCGAACCTGCATCGCTGTCCAGGGCTGCGATCACCGACGAGCTTCGGACATCGGAGGGGTTCGGCGGCGTTGTGATCACGGACTCGCTGGGGATGGGAGCGATCGTCAACTCCTACTCCCAGGCAGAGGCCGCCGAGCTGGCCATCGCTGCGGGGGCGGACATCGCCCTCCTGTCAGGTCCCGACGTCATCGCGGATGCGCACGGACAACTCGTCGACGCCGTCGAGTCCGGTCGGATTCCCGCCGGCCAGGTCGAGGACTCGGTGCGACGTGTGCTCGCAATGCGCGGCATCGAAGGCGAGTGTTTCGACGCCGTTTCGGCGTACGCGGCAGTCGCCCGCGAGGAAGCGGAGCAGGCAGCCGAAGAGGCCGAAGCGGAGGCCGAAGCTGAGGCCGAGGAGAACGCGACCACATCGAGCACCCTGAGAGACACTGGCGTCAACGACCCCTGAATCCGGCACCTGTCGTCGAATGAGTGCTCCGGATGCACCTTGAACGAATCTGCACCCAACTACGCTCGGGTTGAGCCGCAGCGCCGGCCGGCCACGACACGTGGGGACTCATGCGCTCACTGAGAATCTTGATCGCTCTCTTGGTGGTCGTGGCCCTGTCATCCGGCGCCTCGGCGGCACCGGGCGACGGGATTTGGGCAGACGTGACACTCTCCGGATCCACCGGGTCGTACTCAGGCACGGTCGACTTCCCGGGCGTGCTGATGCCCGGAGCGACCGTGGCCTCCGACGCACGAGCAACATCGAGCGCAACCAGCGGGTCATCCGCCTGGATCGGTCCGAACACGCCACCGGGCGTCGTCTTCGGGACGTCACAGGGCAATGGGTACCTGAACTTCAGGCCCGCATCCGGAAGTGCACCCAGCACGACCACCTATACCTTCGCTGACGTCACGCCTGCCTCTGGTTGGGGTTTCGTCTTCGGCGACATCGACGCGGACACAGTGACGGTGTCAGCACTTGATGCCAACGGCGACCCCGTTTCCGGTGCGGACCTCGGCTTCCGGGGCGTGTTCAACTACTGCGACACCTCGCCGCGACCGTCCACCTGCTCAGGTGCATCAGCGCCATATGACCTGCCGACGTGGAGTCCAACGGCGACTGGGGGATCCCTGGTGGGCAGCGGTACCAACCAGCAGGGTCCGGCCGGATGGTTCATGCCCACAGTGCCACTGTCGAGTCTCACGGTTGTGATGTCGGTGCAGCTCGGATCACCCACGTATCAGACGTGGTTCGCAAGCACTGACCTCGCGCTCGCGGGCACGGTGAGCACCGATGGAACAATCCCTGCCGGGGGGATCGAGATATCGCTTGGCCACCCCGCAGGTGGGGTACTCGCCACCACCACCACCGACACCGATGGCACCTATTCCTTCTCGGGATTGTTGGACGGTGTGGAGTACGTGGTCATGCCCGCACCACCGCCTGGGTACGTCGTGGGACCAACCCAGACCTCGGTCACGCCCGTGAACGCTGATCTGAGCGGTATCGACTTCACGCTGCTCGACGAGCCTCCCGCGCCGACATCGACTTCCGTTCCTCCAACCTCTGTGCCACCACCGCCCTCGCCGAGCCAACCGCCCTCGCCGAGCGCCGGCGCCGCGAACGGCGCCCCGGGCGCGCCACTCGCGATCGCCGGCTGACCAGGCCACAGCGTCAGGACTGGGCCTCGCGACCCATTTCGGGGACTTTCCAGGGCCCAGCCACGTACCCTCGGGGACATGGAGGCGGTGGCACTGGCCCAACTGGGCCCCGACAGCAGCGTCAAGGCCATCGCGCAAGGCATCAAGGCCCTCACCGGCTTCACCGCAGAGCACTACGAGAGCTCGGTGCTGTGGGAACACCTGCATCCGGACGACCGCGAACGAACCGCGCTCCGCTGGCATGAGTACCTTCGAGAACCCGACGGCGCCAAACGCAACTTCCGAGCCCGACTGCGCAGGCCCGACGACAGTTGGTGCTGGGTCCAGATCTCAGCCACGCTTGCTCTCGAGCAGCCGGATCTGCAGTGCGTCGTCGCCTCCATCGAACCCTTCGGAGACGGCTGGGACCGGGACTCGGCCCCCCGGGAACCCATGGTTGCCCTTCGCTCCGAGCCACCCGAGCGAGCAGACTTCCTCCAAATCCTGCTGAATCTCTCGGCGGACGCCGTGATCATCCTGGATGACGAGTTCCGTATCAAGTGGGCGAGCTCGGGTGCACGGGTGGCATCTGGGTGGAACGCAGATGACTTCTCCCAGGTGGCGCCCGCGGACCTGGTCCACCCCGACGACCTGGAGTTGCTGGCCAATGCCATCGGCAGGTGGCGCGAGTCTCCGCAGGATCCGCCACCGGTACCGGTGACCGTCCGGTTGCGCCACTCCGAGCTCGGCTGGAGGTGGACCGACATCGTTGGGCGGGACCTTCGAACCGACCCTGAGATCCGCGGCATCGCACTTGCCATGTCAGATGCGGACGACCGTGTCAGGGCCAACGACCAGGTGGCAGCCTCGGAGCGTCGGCACCGCAAGCTCGTGCAACGCAGCCACGAGCGGATCCTGCTGACGGACCAACAGGGTGTCATCACGTGGGCATCGGAGGCGTCCGCGGAGTCCCCCGAGCGCTGGCGACGACAGTCGATGGTCGGAAACGAACTCGGCTCGACCCTTCCGTCGGCACATCAGAACGCGCTTCGGGAACTCCGCGAGAGTTGCCTCGGGAATCCTGGATCCACGTGTTCGGCGGAGCTGCTGCTTCCGACCTCCGAAGGCACGCGCCAATGGACCGAGGTGACGGCTCGGAACCTCCTGGACGACCCCGATGTGCTGGCGGTTGCGTGGAACTTCCGTGACATCCACGAACAGAAGGTGCTGTTCGAGGAACTCGAGGCTGCGTCGGAGGTCTTCAAGTCGCTGGCCGTCTCGTCGAGCACCGGGCTATTCGAGGAGGACGCTGAGCTCGGATGTGTCGACGTGAATCCTCGCTGGGAGGAGATCACCGGGATCAGGGCGGCGGATGCCATGGGTGAGGGCTGGCATCGCATGATCGCCGACAACTACCTCGACACCAGCCACGTTCCCCCGACCAGGCCCGGACCCGAGGTCGAAAGGCGCGCCAGGATTCGGCGGCCGGACGGCAAGATCCGCTGGATCGATGCACGCACGACCGTGGCACGCATGCCCGACGGCAAGCTCAGGCGTTTCGGCGGCATCGAGGACGTGACCGAGACTGTGCAGGCCGAGCAGGAACGCCAACGACTGCTCGAGATCTTCGACCTCACCTCGGACATGGTCATGGTCGTGGGCGCGGACGGAAACCTGATCTTCCTCAACCGCTCAGGAAGAGTTTTCCATGGCATCAGCGAGGAGCGCTACGCAGAAGTTGTCGGGACCACGTGGCCCATGACCCTGCCGCGGTCCCCGCAATTCGTGGACATGATCCGCAAGGGCAGTGCGATGGGTCGATGGTC
>JBPCTP010000519.1:0-2957 GCA_051011615.1 Microthrixaceae bacterium
GGGCACCGATCAACTGGGTACCGCCGTTTCAGACCTGCGCTCAGACCTGCTCGCCATGACTGACACCGCAGCCGTGTTCGGTCACCAGCCATGGGTGGCGGCTTTCGACGGCACTCCATTCGGCGACGCCATCGATGGGTTCGTGAGCACCCGCACCCGCCCACCGGTGCCCGGTGGCGACCCCGACCCCGACGCCGGGGAGACCGGGCATTCAGCTCGATCGCACCACTGGAACTGGCGCAAGTTCACGAGCGTCCTGTCCGAGTTGCCCGCTGCCAACAGGGCGCGGCACGAACTTGCCGGCAACGTCGGCTCCATCCTGACTCTGGATCCCCTCGAAGCAGCGCTGCGTGGCCGGTCGGACATCGGGTTCCGCCCGATCGATCCTGCGCTGCTCGCGCTCGAAGGCGTGGAGCTGAGGATGACCGTCACCGCGTTGGTGGCCGGTGAGACGCACTACGTGTGTGGCGACGGCACGATCGTGGGGCCCGACGCCGTGACGCCGACCGGCCACAGCGCCGTCGATGCGATCGAGGGAGCGCTGGCCTCGAGCACCGTGCCGATGATCTTCGAGCCGCGCCCCATTGGTCCGGAGGTCTACGTCGACGGCGGCTGCCTCCAGAACGTGCCCGTCCAGGCTGCTGTGGAGTTGGGAGCCACCGACATCCACGCGGTGCTGGCTGCCCCACTCGATCCGCAACCGTCGGACGCCAACTTCTCGACCATGAACTTCGTCGGCATCTACCTGCGCACATCGGCAGAAATCGGCTTCTACGACACCCAGCGTCGAAACCTGGCCACTCCCCTTCCGGACGGCGCGACGTTGAACGTGGTGGCGCCGACGGTCGACGTGGTGAGTCCATTTGAAGTGGAGCCCGGGCTGATGCTGCTGGACATGGACTACGGCGCCATGCGGGCGGAGGAGGCGGGAACAGCGGAAGCAGCTGAAGCCATGGCGGCCACCGACAGGGTGGTGGTGGCACGCGAGCGCGCCTGGTACCTGGAAGCGGCATGCCTCATCGATGGCAACCTGAGCCAGAGCCGCTTGGACGCCCTGAAGGCGCTCAAGTCCGAAGTCGCCGAAGCTCTGGCGGCTCGCCACGGGCTCGGCCTCGCAGATCCCGCGGGATCCCATGACTGGTATGCCACAACGGAGACCCACGGCGCCGCCGGCACAGCGCAGCGCGACACAGCCGCGGTTGCGCGCGATTCGGCCGTGGACGATCGTGCGCCCGACCCCTCGGAGACCCTCAACTCGTTGCGGGCTGCTCTCGGGCAATGAAATCCGTGTGCCGCAGGCCGGGAATCCGCAGCAGACTCCACCAATGGATACTGCACTGATGGACATCCCGTTGTTTCAGGTGGATGCGTTCACGGACAGACCATTCGCCGGCAACCCCGCCGCCGTGTGTCCCCTCGAGAGCTGGCTGCCCGAGGCCTTGATGCAGTCGATCGCGGCGGAGAACAACCTGTCGGAAACCGCCTTCCTGGTGCGAGTCTCCACGCACGGTCTCTCGGAGTCGGGCACCTGTGAATACGAACTGCGTTGGTTCACGCCAACGACCGAAGTCGACCTCTGCGGTCATGCCACCCTCGCGTCCGGACACGTCGTGCTCAACCGACTCGACCCGGATGTGCCCTCGGTGTCCTTTTCGACCCGCTCGGGAGTGCTGCAGGTCGAGCGCGACACAACAGGAGTGCTGCGAATGCAGCTGCCGGCAGATCCCCGCTCACCCATCGGGCCAGACCAGGCGCTCCGCAAGTCGTTGCAGACGATTCTCGGCGTCGAGCCAAGGACCGTGCTCGGCGGCAGCACTTGGATCGCGGTGCTGGAGTCAGCCCGTGATGTGGTCGATGTGCAGCCGGACCTAGCTGCACTCGCGGCGATGGCCACGCCCTACCTCAACGTGACCGCACCCGGGGAGCCGGATTCGGGAGTCGACTTCGTGTCTCGGTATTTCGCCCCGGGCGCCGGGATCGACGAGGACCCTGTGACGGGTTCTGCCCATTGCGCACTCACGCCGTACTGGGCAGCCCGACTCGGCAAGCCACGACTCCAGGCCCGTCAGGTGTCATCCCGCGGGGGCGAACTCGACTGTGAGTTGGAAGGTGACACCGTGGTGATCCGCGGATCCGCTGTGGAAGTCCTGTCGGGAACCCTGCGGCTGCCGGCACCCATTGGACGGTAGGGCTGCCCAGGAACCTGGGAGCTGACCTGAGGGAATGGTCGGCTCCGTCATCGGTAGTCCCGGGATTCAAGGGCCGATCAAGCAAACTGAGTCCATGAGCAACCGCACCAAGGGAATCATCGGAGCATCGGTCGTCGTGGTTCTGCTGGTCGGCGTGGGCGCTTGGTACTTGCTGTTCCGCGACGACGCGCCTGCGGAAGTGAGCCTCGAATCGGCCACCGAGCAGGTCCCCGAGTCGACTCAATCGGACAGCTCAACGGATGCTACGACGGGAACCACGGACGGGATCTCGGGCACTTGGACCGTCGACACCGAGTCCGGATCGTTCGACTTCGAGAGCGCAGATGGCTCCTTCGCCGGGTTCCGGGTGCAGGAGGAACTCGTGAGCATCGGCGGCACTGAAGCGGTCGGACGCACCGGTGAGGTCACAGGCAACATCACCATCGAGGGCACCACGCTCACGTCGGCCGAAATCACCGTGGACATGGCCAGCATCACCACCGACCAGCCGCGTCGCGACGGTCGAGTTCGTGACGCGCTCAAGGTGGAACAATTTCCCACCGCCACCTTCACCCTCACCGAGCCGGTGGATCTGGGCGCCGGCGCCGAATCCGGCGAAGCGGTAGCGGTCGAGGCCAACGGCCAGATGACCATCGCAGGCGTCACGCAGGACACAACTGCCACGATCGAGGCGCAGCTCGAGAGCGGCACGGCGGTCGTGGTCGGAACGGTGCCCTTCACCTTCGCCGACTACCAGGTCGAGAAGCC
>JBPCTP010000520.1:0-3362 GCA_051011615.1 Microthrixaceae bacterium
CGTGCTGGTGCCGGGCGGTCGCGCTCCGGTGGTTGTGTCCGCCGACATGGTGGCTTCGATGAAACCGGGTTCGGTGGTGGTCGACATTGCCATCGACCAGGGCGGCTGCATCGAGACGTCGCGGGAGACCACACACCAGGACCCTACGTTCGTCCACGACGGGGTCATCCACTACTGCGTTGGCAACATCCCCGGCGCGGTTCCGCACTCCTCGACCTACGCACTAACCAACGTGACCCTGCCGTACCTGGCGGAACTCGCCGCCCAAGGAGTCGAGAACGCGGCGGCAGCAGATCCCTCCCTGGCGTTGGGGGTGAACACCGCTGGTGGTGCGGTGGTGAACGCCGCCGTCGCCGAGGCGCTCGGTCTCGGCCACACGCCACTCGCGGAAGCGCTCGGCTGAGGAGTCGGATGGAGCACACGGGAGATCCGGTTCCGGAACCGGTCCGATCCGGGGCGCTGCGGTTCGCGAGGTACGCACTCGCACCCAACCGCCTCGGCTATTGCGGGCCGAATGACGACTCGGCCCTTTTCGAGCAGGCCATGGCGCTCACCGGAAAGGACGAGGGAAACACCGAGACGGCCGGCCATTTTGTGGGCGGCCATTACCGGGGGGCGGACGTAGTGGGTGGCCTGCGCGAGCTGGCACACGGATTCGAGGGTGCGTGGCCCTACCTGGAGTTGATCGCCGAGGCCAACGGGATCTCCGACCCGCTGGATGATCGCGTCGTGTCCGCCTACTGGCTCGGTGGTAGGGGACTGGACCGCGTAACGGCTCTGGCAGCGGGAAAGCACGCGACCATCCGTTTCAGGCCCAGGGCCGGGATGCAATGGTCACACGTTCATGCCGCTCTGGAGCCGGGTGCCGCTCCAAGCCATGCGTTCCATGTGATGGTGGTCGGACCATGGATCGGAATGCTCCGGGGAGGTGTCACCGAGGCCCCGCTCGGTGTACTGAACTCGTGTCGTGTGCGTCGCGGTCGTGTTCTCTCCGTCGAGGGTGACACAGCGACGGTCGCGACCGATCGCGTGGTGTTCGGCAACGGGCAGCTGATGCTGTCCGAGGAGACAACCGAGGTGCTTGCGGTGCGACTCGGCGAGGCGGGCCAGCATCCCTGCGGCCCCGTGCAGACCGCGGACACGGTGTCGATCCACTGGGATTGGGTTTGTGAGGTCATCGACGCAAGGACATGGCGGGCAATCGGAATCGCCGAGCAACGTGCCTTGTCGCGTGCGAACCTCGCGCTGGGCGCAGGTGCATCACCACAGCTGGGTTGAGGCTCACCGGCCCGACCCAACCTGTGTCGTGGACCAATGGTCAACCAGAGGTCAGGTCCAGCACGACTACCTCGGGTGGGACCCCGAATCGCACCTGTGGGGCGTAGTTGCGTTCCATGCCGATGCCGCGGGAGACGACGATGGGCACTCCGTTGAGGTCGTGGAGTCCACCGCCGCCGATGTGCCGGGGGACTTCGCTGGCGGTCACCAGCGGACCGATGAAGGGCACCGCAATCTGTCCGCCGTGTGTGTGGCCGGCCACGACGAGGTCGGCATCGCCCGCTTCGAGACAAAGGGCAGGATCAGGGCGATGTGTGACAAGCAGCTTCGTCGTCGACGGATCGTCGATGGCATCGAGCGCAGCCAGGGCGGGGGCGTGGGTGGGATTGCCGCACCCATCCGCCACGCTGATGCCGGCAATCGCCAGTTGGTCTCCGGAGACCTCCATCGTGATGGTCTCGTTGTCGACGAACTGAGCGCCACTGCCGTCGAGGATTGCATCGAGTTCGACCGGGTTGTCCACGTCTCCGGAAACGACGATGGTCGGCGCCGCGTTCGCGAGCGTCGTGAACATCGCGTTCAGTTCGGGTATCTGCTGTTCCGCTTCATCGGACGGGGCTTGCAGGACGTCCCCCGGCACGAGGATCAGATCCGGATCAGCGTCGAGCGCGGCCTCCATTGCTGCGCGTTCGTGGTCACCGACGCCGCGGGTCTGGATGTCTGCGAGCACGGCGATCGTGAGTGGCTCGGCACCCGCGCGTTCGGGCGGCGTCGTCACCGAGTGGTACGGCACGCGTAGGCGATACGGCGCCATGTGTGTTGCGTAGAAGCCGACCAGGCCCGGCAGGAACATGAGGAGTCCGAGCGCGACCGGCCAGGGTCGCAACCTGACATCTCGGGGAGCTGTCAGCGACGCAATCAGGATTCCGGCGCCGGTGACCGGCATCGAAACCACGACCAACACGTACCACCAGTGGGCGAGGGCGAAGATGCTGCTGAATGCCATCGCGATCGCCGCTCCGCCGAGCACGGCTGCCGCCGCTGCCAGCCCGGCACAGGACAACAAGGCCTTCGCCGAAGGTGCACCGCGTCGGTTGGAACGCCACAGGATCGCGGCACACGTGACACCGATGCACAACGAAAGAACCGCCACCGCCACGCTGAACACCCGCATCCGCCTCGATGGTCGCATCCAGATGACGATTCGGCCAACGATTCTTCATTGCCGGGCGGTGTGGCGGTCAAAGGTCGAGCGGGTTCGCCCGGTTCACATCCGGTGGGGAAGCGCGATCAGGCAGTTTCGGGTAGCCGAACTCCGGGCGGACTGAACCGTGCAACCTCAGCTCGTGAGTTCGCTCACCTCTTCTTCGTGGTCATGACCACCGAATCGCTTGGACACGAAATCGATCGCCACGACCACCACGAAGCCGACCACTGCGAGGGCGATGGCAGTACCTGCTGAGTCCCCGGGTGTCTCCAACAGCGTCGAGTCGACTCCGTCGGGCCACGGCCACAGCACACGAAGCGACCCGAGCATCAAGCCGATCAAGGCCGCCATGACGGTGTTGTAGTGATGCTCCAGTGACCAGTGCAGCACCTGGGAGAAAAGTGCCAGGCCGACCACACACCCGATGCCGACAACGGCGATCGTGACCAGGTCGCGGTCGCTGACCGCTGCCAGAACGGGGCCGTACATCCCGAGCATCACGAGGATGAATGAGCCGGAGATGCCGGGCAGGATCATGGCGCAGATCGCAACAGCTCCGGCACCGAAGTAGGCCCACAGTGCCGGGTCGCCTGCCTGGTTGACTGCTTCTTCGGAGGTTCCGGATCGCAACCCGAGCAGCAGGAACACCGCCACCGCAACACCGAGGCCGATCAACAACCGCTTGGCATCGCGGACCTCCAGCAGGCCCCAGGCGACCACGACCGATCCGAGCACCAGGCCCATGAAGAGCCCGGCCATGGCCTCCGGGTTGGTTTCGAGTTGATGCTCGATGACGCTTGCCAGGGCGACGATGGCCAGCCCGATTCCCACCAGCAGCGGCACCAGGAAGGCCCAGTCCACGCTGCGCAGTGCGTCC
>JBPCTP010000521.1:0-2721 GCA_051011615.1 Microthrixaceae bacterium
TCAGATCCCGGCGGACGGTCGTCTGCACGTAGATGTCGGCGCCGTCGGCCAATCGGTCGAGTCCCTCACAGGGGATGCTGTCGCCCACGATCGCGGCGATGGCGGCCCCGGCTTCGAACCGGTAGCCGACGGTCGGGTGCACGGGCTCGTGCTCGGTGGGAGCACAGTTCACGGCTAGGCCGTCGATCCGGAGTTCTACGGCACCATCGCTGACCTCGGTCACCTGGACGCTCGGTGGCTCGTTGAGGTCGCCATGGTGCTCGAGGCGATATCCGATGTCGTCCTCGAGCATGGTGAGGGTGCGGTCGACCACGCGTTGGGTGCCCGGCGGGCCGACCACTCGAAGCGGGTTGGGCGCGAGCGACAGCGCCCAGCGGCTCGTGATCAGGTCGTTGAGGTCGGTCATGTGGTCGCTGTGCAGGTGCGTGATGAGCACGGCGTTGATTCTCTGCGCCGGAGCGCCCGCCGCGGCCAGGCGCATCAGGGCACCCCGTCCACAGTCGACCAGGACCGAGCCCCCAGCGACCTCCACCAGCATGGACGGTCCGGCTCGCTCCGCCTCAGGCACGGGGCTTCCGGAGCCCAGGACGGTTACCCTCATGTCGCCCTCGAGCGGGGCCGGGGTCGAGGCCGCAGTCGGCGTGGTCGTGGAAGTGGTGCTTGGCGCATCGCTTGTCTGGGCGCCGCTGGTGGGGGCGGCCTCGGTGCTGTCGGTGCAACCAGCGGCCACCGAGGCTGCGGCAGCAGCGGTGGTGGCGGTGAGCATGCGACGTCGTTTCATGGCGCCGTTCCTGTTGTGAGTGGTTCGGGTGTGTGACGATGCTGGGACCAGCCCACGCGGGCGGGGGCAGATTATGAGAGTATCACTCTCAATTGTCGGTGGCCCGAAGGGCCCCTTTTGCCTAGCGAAGGAGCAGGCCATGGCCTGGGATTTCTCAACTGAACCGGAATGGCAGGAGAAGCTGGACTGGGTGCAGCGCTTCTGTGAGGAGGAGGTCGAACCGCTCGGCTACATCTTCCCGCACGCCGTTCGTCTGCCCGACCCGAAGGTGCGCGAGCTGGTTCGATCCCTGCAGCAGCAGGTCAAGGACCAGGGTCTGTGGGCCATTTTCCTCGACGAGGAGTTGGGCGGTCCCGGCCACGGTCAGCTGAAGCTGGGTCTGCTGAACGAAATCCTCGGCCGCTACCCGGCCGCTCCGCAGCTGTTCGGTGCTGCCGCCCCCGACACGGGAAACATGGAGATGCTGGCGGCCTATGGCACCGACGAACAGAAGGCACGGTGGCTCGAGCCGCTGATGAACCAGGAGATGTTCTCGGCCTACTCGATGACCGAACCCCAGGGGGGTTCGGACCCCAACCTGTTCCGCACCACGGCCATCCGCGACGGCGAGGAGTGGGTCATCAACGGTGAGAAGTGGTTCACCAGCGCCGGACGGGTCGCCGACATCCTCTTCGTGATGTGCACGAACGGGATGTTCGTCGTGCCCCGAGAGACCCCCGGCGTGGAGATCATGCCGGAGCCCCGAAACCACAACCACATCCGCTACACCGACGTGCGGGTGCCCCTGGATCACCTTCTCGGCCCCGAGGACGGCGCCAAGATCCTGGCGCAACGCCGACTCGGTGGCGGCCGAATCCACCACGCCATGCGCACCATCGCCCAGTGCAGGCTGGCCTTCGACATGATGTGCGAGCGTGCGCTGTCGCGCGAGTCACACGGAGCCACGATTGCCGAACACCAGATGGTGCAGCAGAAGATCGCCGAGTCATATGCGTCGATCAACATGCTGCGCCTGTACGTGCTGGAGACCGCCTGGAAGATCGACAACTCGAGTACCCAGGAAACGCGCACCGACATCGCGGCGGTGAAGTTCACGATGGCCAAGGTGCTGCGGGAGGTCTCGTTCAATGCTCTTCACATCCACGGGTCGCTGGGCACCACCGACCTGACGCCGCTGCAGGCCATGTACGCGGAAGCCCCGACGATGGGAATCGCGGATGGGGTGGACGAGGTCCACAAGGCGACTGTCGCACGGCGAGTGCTCAAGTCGTACCGCCCACACGAGGGCTACTGGCCGACGCAGTACATACCGGCCAAGCGCGAGGAGGCATGGGAGAAGTTCGAGACCAGGTTCGAGGCGGATCCCGACCTTCGCCAGGCGGCGGAGAACTGGCGCAACTACTTCGAGAGCCGCTGACCCCAGGTCCGCACATGTCCGCTTAGGCTGGAGAGAGGAAGAACCAAACGACATGGTCGACACGATCCAACCCGAACCACCAATGGATGGCAGATCGCTGCGATCGGTGCGCACCCGACGCGCCGTTGTCGAAGCGTTCATCGACCTGCTCAACGACGGTGTGGAGCAGCCGACCTCCCAGCAGGTCGCAGATCGATCCGGAGTGTCGCCCAGCACCATCTTCCGGCTGTTCGAGGACCTCGATGGCATGTACGCGGAGGCACTGTCGGTCCAGACCGAGCGGATCGCTCACCTGCTGGTTGACCTGTCCGACGCGGGCACGCTCGCGGAGAGGATCGGCGAGTTGGTACGAGTTCGGGCTCGCTTGTACGAGGAGGTGACGCCAGTGTTGCGCTTCCAGGCTCGCTCGGTGGCAACCTTCACCGGAGCGGCGTCGAACAGGGCCGTCGGCAACGCCTACTTCCGCGATGAGGTGGCCGCGGTCTTCGCGCGGGAGCTTGCCGAAGCCCCGGCGGGCACCCTC
>JBPCTP010000522.1:0-5272 GCA_051011615.1 Microthrixaceae bacterium
CGCTTGGCGCTGAGGGCGCTCGCCTTTGCCTCGGAACCGACTACGAGAACCGCGTCGGCCTCGCCGATCTCCACGGCAAGGATCGCGTTGCTCACCAGGCGTTGTTGGGGAACGCCGATGGCCGCCACCATCGTCGAGGCGGAACCGAGGCCGAGTGCTGTCCGCAGCGCTCCGGCGGGGTCGGCCACGTCGTCGGAGCCGACCATCATGGCGATCATGTCGATCGAGTCGAGAGCGGCTGCAGAACCGACATCCTGCGCAGCGGAACGGGACGCCTCGGCTGCAAGCCCGACCGCGTTCGTCAGCCCATCGCCTCCTTCGGGTCGGTTGCGCGCCTCGCCGACGCCTGCGAGCACGGCTCGTCGTACGCGTGTGGGATCGGCCGACGCCAGAGCGCAGGAGCGGTCCTTGGGTTGTGGAAACTGCTTGGTCACGATCGAGATCGCAACAGGTCAGCGGCCTCGACGCAACTCCTATGAGGTCCGGTTCCGTGCGATCATCGGGACATGACCGACACACCAGATCGCTCAGTCCTGTCAGCAGATGAGGTGAGGAGTTGGGCCGCCGACAATCACCCGTGGTCCGTGGGCACCGGGGGCGACCGGCTGCTGCGCACCTTCGAGTTCTCCGACTTCGGCGATGCCATGCGGTTCATGGCGAAGGTGGAGCCCACCGCCGACCGACTCAACCACCACCCCGAGTGGAGGAATGTCTACGACAAGGTTTGGGTGGAGCTCACCACCCACGACGCGGATGGCATCACCGCGCTCGACCTGGAACTGGCCACCGCCATGAACGCCGCGGCCCACGAGCTCGGTGCGGCCTGAACCGGCCCCAGTTCGGGTCAGGTGAACTTGGTGACCCAGCCGAGACGGCGGAATCGACCCATCTGGTAGATCGCGAAGCAGATCGCGAGACCGAGCGCCGAAAGGCAACCGACCGTTGCGTAGGCGAGTTCGCCCCAGGCGATCGTGCCCTCCTCGAGCCCCTGTTGCACGGACTGGAAGATGGCCGTGAGCGGGATCAGTTCCGCGATCGGTTGTAGTACGTCGGGCAGCGACTCCACCGGGTAGAAGACTCCCGACAGCGGCAACAGCAGTATGAGCAGTCCCCAGGAGAACACTTCTGCGCTGTCGCCGTATTGGAGGGTCAAACCGATCACCAGCAAGGTGACCGCCCAGCCGAAGATCAACAGCAACATCGCGCTCGGAATCATCACCCAGCCGGCTGAATCGGGGGCCACGGCATAGAACATGACTCCGACGGCAGCGATGACTGCCATCGAGATGACAGAGCGCACCAGCCCGACGATTCCCAGGCCACCCAGGAACTCGCGGGTGGTCAGCGGTGTGGCGATGAGGTTCAACATGTTGCGCGACCACACCTCTTCGAGCAGCCCCATGGAGCCGGCCAGGGTGACCTGCCAGATCAGGTGGAAGAGCATCACGCCGACGATCAACAGCCGCACCGGTGCTTCGCCCTCGTCGAAGGACACACCGATCGAGCCGAACAGCAGTGCATCCACGAACGGCAGCACGAGGATGAGGAACCAATGCCCGGGGTTGCGTGACTGCACGAGGTAGTTGCGCTTGGCAATGGCACGGACGCGACGGCGGGAGGCACGGCCGGGGCCGAGGGCCTCCGTGTTGTCCGCGACGGTTGTCTGGTTGCTCATACTTCCTCCCCTCGGAGTCGTGCCGCTTCGGCAAGGAACATGGTTTCGAGGTCCGGGTATCCGGCCCCGGCCACAACCTCGCGGGCCGGGCCTTCTGCGAAGATCTGTCCTTCCCGCAGGAACACGACCTTGGTGGTGAGGCGTTCCACCTCACGCATGTCATGGCTCGTGAGAAGCAGTGTCGAGTTGTGCTCGGCGTTCATGAACTCGAGGCGGTCGCGTACGCGCATCGCCACATCCGGGTCGAGCGACGCGGTGGGTTCGTCGAGCACGATGAGGCGCGGCTGGTGAAGTACCGCTTTCGCGAATCCAACAAGGGTGCCCTGGCCCGACGAGAGCGATTCGGTGCGTTGTCCGCCCAGGTGTGCGATGCCGAGTTCTTCCATCACGATCGCCGCCGCTGCGGGTGGATCGGCGAGGCCGTACAGCGTGCCGAAGAGGTCGAGAGTCTCCGTCACCGTCATCCGGTCGGGAAGCGGGATGTAGCCGGCGGCGAAACCGACGTGCGCCATGGCAGCGCTGCGACCGGCCGGCAAGTGCTCTCCCACGAGTTCGACGGTGCCGCGGTCCGGCTCGATCGCTCCGAGAAGCATCAGCAAGGTCGTGGTCTTGCCGGCACCGTTCGGGCCGACGATGCCTACGCGTTCACCGGGATGGATCTCCAGGCTCACGCCGTCGACGGCTGTCTTGCCTTCGAAGCTCTTGTGCAGTTCCGTGGCGCGAAGGACCGGGCCCGCACTCCTGGCATCGCTGTGGGAGTGGACCGGGCGCGCTGAGCCGACCTCTCCTGTATCGCGAAGCGCTCGATGATCCGGGCCCGAATCCATCGGACCATTGTCACCGATGGGGTGGCGATCCGTAAGTGGATTTCCGGTTGCGGGATCGTGGAGCCTGCCACCCGCCTACGATTGCCCTTCGTCGCGCTTGGGCGGCCAGAGCCGAAACGCCGAGGGGGCCACATGGCTGAAGCATCCGATGGTGCAGGTTTTCCGGACATAGGGGTGCCGGCCGCCGAACTGTTGAAGGAGCTTCGCAGCGAGCGCGAGGACGACCTCGACTGGCGCGGGGGCAAGGCGTTCAGCCTCGTCTACAACACCGACGATCCGGACCTGGAAGCGCTCCAGCACGAGGTTGCGGACCTGTTCCTGCACGAGAACGCCCTGAGCCCGTTCCGGTACCGCACCCTGCTGCACATGGAACGCGAGCTGGTGGAGATGGCGACATCGCTCTTCGGTGCGGCGGCCGGTTCACTCAGCTCCGGAGGTACGGAATCGATCTTCCTCGCCGTACAGACCGCTCGTGACCACGCCCGATCGAACGGCAACCTGGCTCCCGAACTCCTGTGCGCCGAGACGGCGCACCCGGCATTCGCCAAGGCGTGCAAGTACCTCGACGTGACCCAGGTGAAGACGCCGGTGACCTCCGACGGTCGTGCCGATCCCGATGCGATCGCCGCCTCGATCAACGACAACACGGCGCTCGTGGTCGCGTCTGCGCCCTGTTACCCCTTCGGTGTCATCGACCCCGTGACCGACATCGCAGCGTTGGCCGCCGCCAGCGACATCCTCTGCCACGTCGACGCGTGCCTCGGTGGCTGGTTGCTGCCGTTCTGGGAGGAACTCGGCGAGACCGTTCCGCCCTGGGACTTCCGCGTGGAGGGAGTCACTTCGCTGTCGGCAGACATCCACAAGTACGGGTACTGCTTCAAGGGTGTCTCCACGATCACCTACCGAGACCCCGAGATGTACCAACGACAGGTGTTCATGTACGACGAGTGGCCCGGTGGCCTGTATGCGTCGGCCTCTGCCGCCGGTACGAGACCTGGTTCGCCGATCGCAGCGGCCTGGTCGACCGTCACGCACCTCGGCCGCGACGGGTTCCTGCGCCTCGGCCGCCGGGTGCAGGAAGCCACCCACGGCTTCCGAGCGGCGTTGGACGCGGTGGACGGACTACGGGTCAATCCAGATCCGGACATGTCGGTGTTCCAGTTCAACGCAGATCCCGATTCTGGTGTGGCCGTTGACATCGAGGCGGTGGGCGACCGGATGGACGAGCGCGGCTGGGCACTGGATCGCCAGCAGGGCGGACTGCACGTGATGCTGTCTCCCGGCCATGACAAGGTCGTGGACGCCTTTGCCGAGGATCTGGCCTCATCCGTCGCGCAGCAGGGCAGTGCTTCGGGCGCCGAGCACACCTATGGCGGGGTCGCCACGTGACCGACTGGGCCTTCGGCGGCCCAACCGCACCCTTTTTTAACGCCGAGGGCAATGAGCCGGCCCGGTTCGTGTTCGACCAGGTCTCCGACGACAGCTTCGCCCTCGCAGAGGGGATTCGTTACGACGATGGTGAGGTGACCGTCGACGTACCGGGTGAGACCACCATCACCGATCTGGCCTCGATTCCGCTGTTCATGGCGTGGTTCGTGCCCGTCAACGGCAGGCACACCCCGGCGGCAGTGGTGCACGACAAGTTGGTTCGGGACACTCGCATCGAGTCTGCTGATCCCGCGCTGCGCAGGGCAGCTTCCGATGCGCGAGCTGCCGCCGACGACCTGTTTCTGGGCGCCATGGCCGCCACCGCAGTGCCGATCCTGCGACGCCGCATCATGCACGCAGCAGTCGTGATGGCGACCCGCTGGGAACGCGGCGGGTTCTCGCGAATCGGCATCGCGTTGTGGGCTGTGTCAAGCGTTGTGGGCACCGTGGCCCTGGCCTGGTCGCTCGTGGTCGGTGCTTGGACACTTGCTGCACTGGCAGCCGTTGCGCCGCTGCTGGGAGCATTGCTGTGGGGTCCGAGGTACTCGGCTGCACTGGTGGCCGGCTACGCCGCAGTGGTCATTGCCGTACCGGCGGTGGCCACCTCGGTCGGTTACGGCGTGTACTGGTTGGCGGAGCAGACGATTCGTCTGTTGGTGCCGGGCACGAAGCGATCGGACGCACCACCGCCTGCCGGCTACCGCTGAGCGCTCGGATCCAGAGCGGCGGCGCAAGTCAACTGTGAGGGCACGTCAGTGTCCGCCTCAGCTGCTTTCGTCAGCCCGCCTTGCGGGCGATTCGGCGCAGCGGAGGTTCGGTCTTCGGAGGCACCCTGCGGTCGGGCAACTCGGCCAGCAGGTCGTCTGTGGCAGCGGCGATCCTCTCCACCGCCCGATCTACCGTCTCCTGGTTGGCAGCTGAGACCGACGACAGCGCTCCGACCTTGCGCACGTACTGAAGTGCTGCTGCCTCAACCTCCTCACGGTTCGCAGGTGGTTCGAGTCCTCGTAGCGGGGTGATGTTGCGGCACATGGCTGCAGGGTACGCCCGGCGGCCCACGGTGTCAGCAGGGTAGTTTCGCCGGATGGCCAAGGAATTCCGCTTTGCAGTACAACTGGACGAGCCTTTCGAATCCATGACGTGGGCGGACAGCTGTCGCGCCGTGGAGGACTGGGGTTACTCGACATTGATGGTGCCGGACCACTTCGACGAAGGCCTCGGGCCGATCAGCGCAATGGCGATGGCAGCCGCAGCGACGACCGAGCTGCGAGTGGCGCAACTCGTGCTCGATTGCGACTTCCGGCACCCCGCGACCATCGCCCGCGAGCTTGCGACGATCGAT
>JBPCTP010000523.1:0-4832 GCA_051011615.1 Microthrixaceae bacterium
GTTGCGGGCATCACGGCCGCCTCGGCGGACAACGGCGTGGGGATCGCCGGCGTCGCACCCGGGGCATCGATCCTGCCCGTGCGGGTGCTCGGCGCGACAGGCAGTGGGTGGAGCACCGACGTGGCAGCCGGAATCGTGTTCGCTGCCGACACCGGCGCCGATGTGATCAACCTGTCGCTCGGCTCCAGTGGTCAGAGCAGCTCGATGGCCAACGCCATCGACTACGCACACGCCAACGGCACCGTCGTTCTCGCAGCGGCCGGCAACGGCGGACCGAGTGGGTCCACCCACTACCCCGCTGCCGGCAACAACACCATCGCGGTTGCCTCGGTCACCTCATCGGGCTCGGTCTCCGGCTTCAGCACCTGGGGCTCATACGTGGACCTTGCAGCACCGGGCTCGAGCATCGTCTCAACGCTTCCCGGCGGCAACTACGGCTACAAGTCGGGCACGTCGATGGCCACACCGTTCGCGGCGGGAGTCGTAGCCCTCATGCTCCATGCCAATCCCACGATGTCGCCCGACCAGGTCGCATCCAGGCTCGTCTCCACCGCGAATGACGCCGGAAGCGCCGGCCGCGACGTGCAGTACGGCCACGGGATCATCGATCCGCAGTCGGCTGTCACAGGCACCTGAAGTAGCCTGTCTCCGGATCAAACGGGGGCATGAATGGCACACGATCTGGTAATCACCGGCGGCACGATCGTCGACGGGACCGGGGCCGCACCCGAGCGGGGCGACGTCGCCGTGGACGGAGACCGCATCACCGCGATCGGCGACGTGGACACATCCGGGGCCGCGAAGGTGATCGATGCCGACGGCCGCCATGTGACGCCCGGCTTCGTGGACCTGCACTCGCACCTGGATGCCCAGATCGGGTGGGACCCACTGATGTCGAGCTCATGCTGGCACGGGGTCACCTCGGTGGTGATGGGCAACTGCGGCATGACCTTCGCGCCGGTGCGTCGCGGCCAGGCCGAGGTGCTGGCCACCATGATGGAGTCCGTCGAGGACATTCCGGCCACTGCAGTCCTCAACGGACTCTCGTGGGACTGGGAGTCCTTCGGGGACTTCCTCGATGTGATCGGTGCAGTACCCAAGGGCATCAATGCAGGCGGCTACGTGGGTGACGTGGCGGTTCGGACCTATGTGGCGGGCGATCCCGCCTGCGAGGAGGACTTTGCCGCAACTCCCGAACAGCTCGCCGAGATGGCTTCCCTGGTTGACGAAGCCCTCGATGCCGGCGCATTCGGCTACTCGATGTCGCGGAGCCTCACGCATCACACACCTGATGGCCGTTGGGTACCCGGCACATGGTCGGACCCCGCCGAGTTCGCGGCGATCGCGGCACCCCTGGGTCGTCGCAACACCGGCGTACTGGAGTGCGCGCCGCGCTACAACGAGTTGGACGGCACCACATCGCGGGTGGACGAGGAGATGAAATGGATCGCAGGGCTGTCACGCAGCCTCGGAAGACCCTTCACCTTCAACCTGATGCAGATGACGTCGCTGGGCGATCATTACAGGCGCGTGCTGGAGCTGGCGGTCGAGGCCAATGCCTCGGGGGCAAGGCTTCGCCCCCAGACCACGCCGCGAAGCATCGGCGTGCTCTTCAGCCTGGCCGCCAACACCCTCATCGATGACCTGCCGTCCTTCGCTCCCTTCAAGGACGCAGACCTCGCCGGCAGACTCACCGCACTTCGCGATCCGCAGGTGCGCGCCCGACTGATCGAGGAAGCCGCAACACGCCCCACCGACCAGTTCGGGCGGATGTTCCTCATGGAGGGTGAGGCCACCTACCGATACGGCAACGACGACTCGATCGCAGCCCAGGCAAACGCCCGCAACGTGAGCCCGGTCGAGCACTACATCGACGTTCTCGATCGCACCGATGGCAAGGCCGTCGCCAACTGGCCCGTCCTCAACCAGGACTTCGACGCGATCGAGGAGTTGCTGGCGTCGCCGGTGTCGATCATGGGCCTCGCGGATGCCGGCGCTCACGCCACACAGATCATGGACGCCAGCCAGCCCACCTTCTTCCTCGCACATTGGGTGCGCGACACCGGCGTGCTGTCGCTCGAAGATGGCGTGCGCCGCCTCACATCGGACACCGCTTCGTTCATCGGCTACCGCGATCGCGGTGTGCTGCGCGAAGGCGCCTACGCGGACCTCAACGTGATCGACCTGGAATCGATGTCGCTTCCGCTACCGGAGATCGTGCACGACTTCCCGGCAGACAACCCGCGGTTCATCCAGCGGGCCAACGGCATCGATCACACCGTGGTCAACGGGGAACACTTCATGGACCACGGCGAACACACCGGCGCACTTGCGGGTCGCCTGCTGCGCTCGACGGACTAGTCAGCCGGCCTTCAATCAGACAGGCCTCAATCAGCGAGGCCCAGCATCTCGAGGCGCACCTCGTCGATGTCCACCTCGTCGTTGCCGAAGGGGTCGCTGAGGGTGTGGGCGTCCTTGAACACCCTCGGCGTGGAGTACAAGGCCTTGACAGCCGCTACGTGTGTCGGACACACGTAGCGGTCGCCCATGTTCTCCTCCAGCCATTCGCGCACGCGGGGCGTGGTTGACGATGGCATGCGGGGGAAGAGGTGGTGTTCGACGTGGTGGCTGAAGTGGAAGAACACCCGATCCGCGGGGCCCCACTCCTTGAGGCTCATGGAGTTGTCGACAGGGTTGTTCGTGGGCGCCATCGGGCGCAGGAAGTGGTTGGTCAGGATGTAGCTCTGGCCGACAAAGTTGTAGATCGCCCACGGGATGATCGTGACGAACGGGAACAGCCATCCGGCCCAGACCCCGATTGCCACCCACACCCCAACGCATGCGGCTGACTGCACGATGTGGAGCGTGCGGTTCATTCCCTTGAACTCACGGCGGTGCTTGGCCTGCATCCACAACACGAGCTGTGCGTGGAAAGTGAAGGAATAGGCGAGGAACAGGTAGCTGTACCACTTGCCTGATCCCGGTGCGATGGTGGTGAACTTGGCGAGTCCGGGCTTCTTTTCGTAGCGGGCGACGGTGCCGTAGTTGTCGGGATCACGGTCGCCGTTGTTGGTGTTGCCGTGGTGCACGACGTTGTGCCAGCGGGTCCAGAACACCGGCGGGATGATCGCGGGGCCGAAGCCGAGCCACCCGACGAAGTTGCGGAGCCACTTGGGCCCACCGAGTCCACCGTGAAGCGCCTCGTGTGCGAGGAAGCCCTGCGAGGCCAGCGCCACGCCCATGGCGAGGGAGATGATCGCGCACAACCAGAGTGCGGGCCGCTGCGTGCATATGAACACCACACCGCCCCAGAACACGAGCTGGTGCACCACGAACCACCCGTAGCGCCACCGTTTCGGTGTGAAGGTGTCCTCGGGAAGGTCCTCGCGCAACCTGCGCCGGATCTCCTGCTCGTCGCCCTGTGGAGCGTCGGCCCGCTCTTCGATGAGTGTCACTTGTGGTCCCCCTCTGCGACGGTAGCCATCCGCCGCATTGCATCGGAATGGCCACGATAGGACACCTGTGTCGGGCACACCAGAGGAACGTGAGGATCTGCTCACAACTTCCGATGTCCCGGTGACAACTCGGCGCACTACCGTTTCGGGCAACAAGGGGGAAATCCATGCCAGACTTGGTGATTCGAAACGCCCAACTCGCGGATGGCACCGGGAGTGAACCCCGGGCCGCGGACATCGCGATCGATGGTGCCACCATCACCGAAGTGGGCGAAACCGGCTCCGTCGGCTCCGGAACCAACGAGATCGACGCCGACGGCCGCCTGGTCACTCCCGGATTCGTCGACATCCACACGCACTACGACGGCCAGGCCACCTGGGATCCCGAGGTGAGCCCTTCGGGTTGGCACGGAGTAACCACGGTGGTGATGGGCAACTGCGGCGTCGGCTTCGCGCCGGCTTCCGCCGAGCGCCGCGAATGGCTGGTGCAGCTGATGGAGGGGGTCGAGGACATCCCCGGCACTGCGCTGGTGGAAGGGATGAGCTGGAACTGGGAGAGCTTCCCGGAGTATCTCGACGAGCTCGACTCGATGCACAGGGTGATGGACATCGCGGCTCAGATCCCCCACGGAGCGCTGCGTGCGTACGTGATGGGTGAGCGTGGTGCCTCCAATGAGGAAGCCGATGAAGCCGACATCGCCGAGATGTCGAAGCTCACCGAACAGGCCCTGCTGGCCGGAGCGGTCGGCTTCTCGACCACGCGCACATTGCTGCACCGCGCAAAGGACGGCGAACTCGCCGCCGGGACCACCGCGGCTGCCGATGAGCTGATCGGCATCGGTGAGGCCCTCGGCCGGGCGCAGGCGGGTGTGTTCGAGGTCGCGTCCGACATGTTCGACCCCGCCGCAGAGTTCGCCTGGATGAGCGAGATATCCAGGAGCACCGGACGGCCCGTGTCATTCGGGTGCCTTCAGAACGACTTCGCCCCCGAGGCCTGGCGAGACCTGCTGGAACGTTCCGACGTGGCGAATGCCGAGGGCGCCTGGATAGTGCCCCAGGTCGCGGGGCGCCCTGCGTGTGCATTGTTCGGCTGGGAGTCGACCATCCATCCCTTCGTGACGCACGACGCGTACAGGGCGATCGCTGATCTGCCGCTGGCCGAGCGCGTGGCTCGCTTGCGTACCCCGCAGGTACGTGAGGCGATCCTGTCCGAGGAGGTCAACGTCGGCGGGTTCGCCCAGATGGTTCTCACGTCGTTCCACAAGCTGTTCCCGCTCGGCGATCCGCCCGACTACGAGCCGGCGCCCGAGGCGAGTGTCGCCGCGATCGCCAAGCGTGAGGGCCGCGAGCCCAACGAGGTCGCATATGACCTGATGC
>JBPCTP010000524.1:0-3687 GCA_051011615.1 Microthrixaceae bacterium
CGGCGCGCTGGCAGGTGACTACCTCCTCACGGATGTGTCGCCCACACGACTGGTCTGGGTGACCGGCCAGACACAACCCCACGAGGTGGCCAGGCTCCACCTGGTTGTGCTGGTGGTGGGTTGGGCCGCAGTCGTCGCCCTGGCGCGGGTTCGCTTCGGGCACCGAACGGCCCGCACTCTCTCGGTGTTGCTGGCCGCATCGCCCTTGGTGACGGTTTCCATGCAATGGCTCGGCCAGCCGGATCCGCTGACCGGACTGTGCGGTGTCGCCATGGTTCTGGTGAGGCGGCGTTGGGCCGTTCTGGCGCTCGGTGTGCTGGCCGGAATCACCCACCCGGAGCAGGCCCTCTTCATGGCCGGTGTAGCCGGAACAGTTCGCTGTTTGCTGCCCCCGGGTAGGCCCGCGACGGGTGATTCCGAGAGCGCACCCAACAGCCCCGCACCCACCCCCGCCGGTGTGCTGGCTTCGACTGCTCTTGCAGTGGGGGGCGTGGTTGTCGGCTGGGCGGCCGTGCAACTCTGGTTCAGGGTCTCGGACATCACCCTCAGCACGCCCCGCAGCGACTATCTCAGCTACGGACTCGGCACCTTCTGGGACCACCACCTCACCCAACCCGTGGGCCTGCTCTGGACACTGTGGGGGCCTCTGTGGCTGGTTATCGCGGCCGTCGCCTTCGCAGGCATTCGGCGATGGCTCGCCGGTACCCCAGCCTGGTGGGTCATGGCCGCGCTGGCGGTACTGGCGCTGGCGCCGACCCTGGTCACTCTCGACGAGACCCGGGTCTATGCCGTCATCACCGCGCCGCTGCTGGCCGCTGCGGCCACCTGGTTGGTCCGATCGTTCGACACAACAGCCCTGCACAACTCAACAACACAGTCACACCCGCGGGCGTTGCGCAACGCATCCATCGCGTTGCTCGTGGTCACGGCGATCCTCCCCGGCGGTTTTGCCACCGGCACCACGTCCTGGCGCTCCCAACTCGACGCGGCAGCGATGGTGACGTTCCTCCTCGATGGTTCGATCGATGGTGAGAACGCGCAGGAGTCCCAGGTGACTCCGTTCCTGCTGGAACCGTTCGATTTCGTGATCCCGGATCCGCCGCAATGACCGCTCCCGGGTAGATTCGGTTCCGTACCATGACTGACACCCCTTCGCCACGGGCGACATCCGAGCCCCCGCGCAAGGGCGACTTGGACAAGTGGCTCGGCGGTCTGCGAATACCAGCGTTGGGGTCGTTGCTGCTGGGGGCAGTCGCCTACATCCCGCTGCTGCTCACAGCACCGGGAGAGGTCGGCGCGGACACCAAGACCTATCTCTATCTCGACCCTTCGAGATTGCTGGGTCGTGCGGTTTCGATGTGGGACACCAACATCGGACTCGGCACCGTTACACACCAGAACATCGGCTACCTCTGGCCGATGGGACCCTGGTACTGGCTGTTCGACACGATTGGGGTGCCGGACTGGATCGCCCAACGGCTGTGGTTGGGCACGATCATTTTCGCAGCGGGCATGGGCGTGCGTTTCATGTTGCGCGAGCTGCGCTGGGTGGGCCCGGGACTCACCGTTGCCTCCTTCGCCTACGCACTCTCCCCGTACCTGTTGCACTACGGCGCCCGGATCTCGGTGATACTGCTGCCCTTCGCCGGGCTCCCATGGTTGATCGGCATCGCGGCGCGGTGCGTCCGTCGTGGAGGCTGGCGATGGCCCGCCGTGTTCGCCCTGGTGACCCTGACCGTCGGCGGTGTGAATGCGACCTCGCTCGTTCTGGTGATGGCAGGTCCGATCCTGTGGATGGCCCACGCGGCGTGGGTGAGTCGGGAAGCCACCTTCCGCACGGTGTTCGCCGCCGGGGTGCGCATCACCCTTCTCACCGGCATCACGTCGCTCTGGTGGATCGCGGGCCTGGCTGTGCAGGGTGCGTATGGAATCCCGATCCTGCGCTACACCGAGACCTACTACACCGTTGCCAACGCAGCCCTAAGTACGGAACTGTTGAGGGGGCTGGGTTACTGGTTCTTCTACGGCCGCGACGCGCTCGGGGCGTGGATTGCGCCTGCGGAGCGTCTGGTGCAGAGCACCTGGGCACTCGTTATCAGCTTCGTGGTGCCCCTGGCCTCGCTGTCGGCTGGGTTCCTGACACGCTTTGCCAATCGCGGCTACTTCGCGCTGTTGGTGGCCACCGGCATGGTCATCGGAGTCGGAGCACACCCGTGGGAGTCCCTCACGCCTGTGGGAGCCGCATTCAAGGCGTGGACCGAGACCGATTCGGGTCTGGCGTTTCGTTCGACGCCCCGGGCGGTACCTCTGATCGCGCTGGGACTGGCCGTCATGCTCGCTGCAGGCCTGGCGGCCGTTGCAAACCGTTGGCCCGGTTGGCGGATCCCGCTCTCCGGAGTCCTGCTGGTGTTGATCTGCGCCAACCAATTCGCACTGTTCGCCGGCGAACTGGTGGACCGCAACCTCAAGCGTGACGAGCAGCTCCCCGAGTACTGGTTGGAGGCAGCGGAGGCCATCGATTCCGCTAGCGCCGACGGAGACCTAGCCGACACCCGTGTGTACGAGTTGCCCGGTACGGACTTCGCCTCGTACCGCTGGGGCAACACGGTCGACCCGATCACACCCGGCCTGATCGACCGGCCGTATGTGGCGCGTGAGCTGATTCCCTATGGCACTGCGCCGTCCGCAGACCTGCTCAACGCCCTTGACGTACCTCTGCAGGAGGGAAGCGATGATCCGGCGGCGCTGACGCCGATCGCCCAGCTCATGGGAGTCGGAACCATCGCCCACCGGGGAGACCTTCAGTTCGAGCGCTTTCGATCCCCGAGGCCCGATGCGACATATCGCATGCTCACCGAAGCACCCGGCATCTCCGAGGTCGCCACCTTCGGCGATGGAGTCGCGAACGAAGCTTCAGACGAGCTACCCCTCGATGACGAAGTGCGACTGGGCATGGCACCCGGCGTACCCGGTGCTCCGGCCGTGTCGCTGTTCGACCTCGAGGACCCACGCGACATTGCTCGAACCGTTTCGGCCTCGACTCCGACGATCCTGTCCGGTGACGGAGCCGGTGTGGTCGCCTGGGGCCGCACCGGCGGACTGGACCCGGACCGCGCGCTCTTCTACTCCGCCTCGTTCGCCCAGGACCCCGACGCACTGGATGACCTGATCGCCACCGAGGGCTCGCAGCTCGTGGTCACCGACACCAATCGGCGACAGGGTCGGCGGTGGGGCTCGGTCCGAGAGAACGACGGCTACACCGAACGCGCCGGTGAGGAACCACTCGACCCCGATCCCGCCGACAACAGGCTGGAGAAGTTCCCGGGCGCGGGGGATGACGCTTTCACGGTGAGCGAACAGCGTGGGGGCGCGACCCTGTCGGCCTCCGCCTACGGCAACCCGGTTTCCTACACACCGGCAGACCGGGCCGCGAAGGCCATGGACGGTGATCCGGCAACCGCGTGGCGTGTTGGCGCTTTCGACGAACCACGCGGAGAATTCCTGGAGGTCGAGCTCGACGAGCCAATCACGGTTTCGGAACTCAACCTGTTGCAGCGTCAACCTCCGGCTGATCGCTGGATCACCGAGGTGGAGCTGCTCTTCGACGACGACGAGCAGCTCCGGGTCCCACTGGGTGAAGAGTCGCTGGTCGAGCCGGGACAGTTGATCGAGTTCGGGTCACGCACC
>JBPCTP010000525.1:0-9754 GCA_051011615.1 Microthrixaceae bacterium
GACCCATGCTCAACCTTGCCGACCGCCCAGAGGTGTACGTCGTCGGTGACCTGGCCTGGATCACCGACGCCAAGACCGAGGAAGTGCTTCCCCAGCTCGGTTCGGTGGCATTGCAGGCCGGCGAGCACGTCGGAAAGACCGTCGACCGCACCCTTCGCAAGCACAAGGATCCCAAGCCGTTCCATTACCTCGACAAGGGGACGATGGCCACGATCGGTCGGGGCGCTGCGGTCGCGGTGATCCCGCCCGACATGCACATGACCGGCAAACCCGCGTTCCTCGCATGGGGTGCGGTGCACCTGGCGCTGCTCAACGGTGCTGATTCCAAGGCCGCGGCGCTCACGAACTGGTTCTGGACGTTCATGAGCCACGACCGACCGTCGCGAGTGCTCATCCACCCCGACGACGAGGACTAGGGCCGGCAGCACCGGCCGGGAGGAACAACATGGCAGGACTCATCGAGGACTACGCAATCATCGGCGACACACGCACAGTCGCGCTCGTGTGCCGAGACGGTTCCATCGACTGGTTCTGTGCGCCGCGGATCGATTCCGCCGCTGCCTTCGCCGCGTTGCTCGGTGAGGACTCCAATGGCCGCTGGCACATCGGCTCCTCCGATGACGCCGAGGTCACCCGTCGCTACGTCGGCGACACGCTCGTTCTCGAGACCACGCACCAGACACCCACGGGCACCTTCACGGTGACCGACTTCATGCCACCGGAGCACGATCGGCCATCCATTCACAGGGTGGTGGACTGCATCGAGGGCACCGTGAAGGTGCAGATGGAGCTCGTGGTTCGCTTCGACTACGGCTCGATCGTGCCGTGGGTTGAGTCAACCGGAGACGGACTCACGATGGTCGCCGGCCCTGATGCGCTGCGCTTCCACTCATCGGTGCCCCTCGAGGGCAAGGGTGAGTCCACCGTCGCCGAGTTCGAACTCTCCAAGGGTGCCCGACGGTTCTTCTCACTCGGTTGGTACGAATCAGCAGAACCCGCCCCCTACCCCCTCGACAGCCTCGGCGCCCTGCAGGGCACCAAGCGCTGGTGGGAGGACTGGGTGCAGCAGTGCGCCTATGAAGGTGACTGGTCCGACGTCGTCATTCGGTCGCTCATCACCCTCAAGGCGCTCACCTATGCGCCGAGTGGCGCCGTTTGCGCAGCCGCCACGACCTCCCTGCCGGAGGGAATCGGAGGTGTGCGCAATTGGGACTACCGCTACTCCTGGCTACGCGATGCCACCCTCACGCTGCAGGCCTTCCTCATCTCGGGTTACAGAGCCGAGGCGAACGCGTGGTCGAAATGGCTACGCCGAGCCGTTGCGGGCAGCCCGGGAGACTTCCAGATCATGTACGGAGTGCGCGGCAAGCGGAGGCTCACCGAACTCGAACTCGACTGGTTGCCGGGCTATGAGAACTCCTCACCGGTGCGAATCGGCAACGAGGCGTCGACGCAGTTCCAGCTGGATGTCTTCGGCGAGGTGATGGACGCTGCGCTCACGGGAGCACACGGAGGCCTGCAGGCGCCCGGAGCCGCGGAGTCTCGGGGTGGCGGCGGACTGGCGCTGCTGCAACACCTCGAGAAGGTGTGGAACGACCCCGACGACGGCATCTGGGAGGTGCGCGGCCCGCGACAGCACTTCACGCACTCCAAGATCATGGCGTGGGTCGCTTTCGATCGTGGTGTCCAGATGCACGGGATGGGACTCCTGGCCGAGGGCGACGTCGACCGCTGGAAGGAGTTGTGCACGACCATCCATGCACAGGTGTGCGACAAGGGCTGGAACGACGAGGTCGGCAGCTTCACCCAGTACTACGGCTCCAAGAACCTCGACGCCAGCCTGCTCATGATGGGCCCCGTGGGGTTTCTCCCACCGGACGACGAGCGGCTGATCTCGACCGTCGAGACGATCCAGCGAGAACTGACCGTGGACGGCTTCGTCAAGCGTTACCAGACGGGCCCCGACAACACCGATGGTCTCCCGGGCCACGAAGGCGCGTTCCTGCTCACGACCTTCTGGCTCGCCGACAACCTTGCGCTGATCGGCCGGGAGGACGAGGCCCGCGAGATCTACGAACGACTCGTGGCATTGCGCAACGACGTCGGCCTGCTCTCCGAGGAGTACGACCCAGAGGCCAAGCGGATGCTCGGCAACTTCCCACAGGCGTTCTCCCACATCGGGCTGATCCACACCGCAGCGAACCTGTCGCTCGACGAGAAGCCGTGTGCGACGAGGTCGCGTAGGTCCTGAGCTCCCCGACTCCCCGACTCCGGCATCGCTATTGCTGGGAGGTCGAGCGGGAGTCCGGCGCCGAGTCGCCGGCGCCGTTGCGGCCGACGAACTCCTCCATCGACACGTTGACACCGAGGGTGTCCATGATCGCGTCGTAGACAGATGTGGGAAGGATGCGAAGTGGCGCGAGGAACCTCACGATCCACGGTACGTACAGCCTCGTGCGGTCACGTTCGATCGCCCGCACGATCTTGTCGATGAGGTGGTCCTCCGACACGATCGGCAACAGGAACTCGAATCGCGAGCGCACCCCGTCGAACATGCCGGTGTTCACGTAGTACGGGCAAACCACCGTTGTTCGGATTCCCGGTGCCCGCTGCGCCATCTCGACCCGAAGCGACTCGTCGAAGCCGACCGCGGCGTGCTTCGAGGCCGAGTAGTCGGCGAGTTTCGACACACCCACCAGGCCTGCAGCGGACGCGATCGTGACGACATGGCCGCGATTGCGGCGGATCATCGACGGCAGGAACGCCTTGGTGGTCCAGAAGTTCGACAGGGCGTTCACCCTGAAGGTGCGTTCGATCTCGGAGCTGCTCAGGTCCACCAGCGCCTTGCCGCTGACCACTCCGGCGTTGTTGATCACGATGTCGACCGAGCCGACCTGCGCCAGAACCTGGTCTGCTGCGGCCGTAACCGCGGCCGACTCCCCTACGTCCACCACCGCACACATGGGCACGACCCCGTTGGCCTCGAGTTCGGATGCGACACGATCGAGCCCGACGGAGGAGATGTCCCAGAGCACCACCTGTGCGCCACGGGTAGCCGCGACATGGGCGATGCCACGTCCGATGCCGCTGGCCGCCCCGGTGATGAGAACGGTCGATCCGGAGAGGCGGGTCATTCCCGAAGCCTGCCCGCCGGTCGTCTCTCGCGCAAGGAGTCAGGGGACCACGCCCGTCAGCTACATGGCCCCGAAGGTGACCTCTGTGGCACTTCGGTAGGTGTCACCCGGATCCAGGCGGACGGATCCGAACTCGGGGCGATTGGGCGAATCCGGCAACGCCTGTGTCTCTAACGACACGGAGCCGTGCACGGGGAACGGGTCCCCGAGGTTGTTGCCCGTATAGAGCTGGACACCGCGCTGGTCGGTTGCCACCGACAGCCACCGTCCACTCGGCGGATGTGCCAGCAGTGCCGCCGGACGCAGCGAACCGGGCTCGCCCGCGACCGCGAAGCAGTGGTCGAACCCGGGGACGACCTGCTCCATCGCAGGACCGAGGGGAGTCGCGCTTCGAAGGTCGAACGGAGTCCCCTCCACCGTTGTGAGCCCGCCGGTGGGAATGCCGGCGGCATCAACGGGAAGGTACTCGTCCGCGAGGACGGTGACGACGTGGTCCTCCACGGTGCCGCCGCCCGCGAGGTTCCAGTAGCTGTGGTTGGTCATGGCCACCACGGTCGGGGCATCGGAGGTCGCCGAGTACTCGATACGCAGCGTCGGCCCGGCGAGGGTGAACCGCGCCATCGCGGTGACGGTTCCCGGGAAGCCCTCGTCGCCGTCCGGACTCGCGTGCCAGAACGTGGCCGTAGCGCCGTCGGCGGTCTCCTCGGTGGAGCCGAGTTCCCACACGTGGAGGTCCCAAACGAGTGCACCGCCGTGCAGGGTGTTGGGGCCGTTGTTGGCATCGAGGTCGTAGGTGACGCCGTCGAGCTCGAACGCGGCGCCTGCGATGCGGTTGGCGTAGCGGCCGATACTGGAGCCGAGGTGGGGATTGAGCGCACGGTCGACATATGACGCCAGATCGGGCAGTCCAAGATGAACCTCACCCATTTCCCCCCGGGCGTCAGGCGTGCGCACGGACTCGACCGCCGCGCCCAGTCCGAGGATGCGGAGTTGCATCTCGGAGTTGCCGAGCGTGACCCGGCTCACATCCACGTCTGCGTCCGGACCGACGCCCGGAGTGCCGAGCTTCTCGACTTCGAGCATGTCCTCTACAGCCCCGGGCTCGACTGGATGAGACCGCCGTCGGCCATCACCGTCATGGCCGTGAGGTAGGTGGCCCTCGGACCTGCCAGGAACGCCACCACATCACCGATCTCGGAAGGCTCGGCCATGCGCCCGATGGGGATTGCGTCGTCGAGGATCTTCATCTTTGCGGGGTCGGCCATCGTGGAGGCGTTGATGGGAGTGGCAACGGCACCCGGGCCGATGCCGATGACGTTGATGCCGTGGCCCGCCAACTCCACGCCTGCGGTGCGGGTCAGCATCCGCATGCCGCCCTTGGACAGGCAGTAGGCGGTGTTTCCGGTCATGGGCCAGTCCTCGTGCACCGAGGACATGTTGATGATCCGACCACCGTCGCCCTGGGCGATCATCTGCTTCGCAGCCACCTGCGTTCCGAAGAAGGCGCTCTTCAGATTCACCGCCATCACCTTGTCGTACTGGCCTTCCGTGGTATCCAACACCGAGGTGCGGGTCTCGATTCCTGCATTGTTCACCCAGATGTCGAGGCGCCCGAAGCTCTTCACCGCTTGGTCGACCAGTGACTGGAGTCCATCGAGGGTCGACACGTCCGCGTCGATGCCGACGGCCTGGTCACCAAGGGCCGCCACATCGGCCTCGACCGCCTCGGTGGCCTTGGGGTGCGCCACCCAGTCGATCACGACGTTCGCGCCCTCGGCAGCCAGCGCCAGAACCGCGGCCTTTCCGATCCCGGAGTTGCCTCCGGTCACCACGGCGACCTTGCCCGTGAGCGGGTGGTTCTTGTCGATCGGGGGAAGCTCGTCAGCAGTGTCGGCCATGCTCGAAACGCTAGCGGCGGTCCACCGTGCTTCGGTGGGATCGTTCCGCCGAATCCACCCAATGCGTCGTTAGGCTCTGCGCGAAGCAACTACGGCTGCACGAGACGTTCGTGCCCAATGGCGTCTGTGATCGAAGGCGTCTCTGCCAAAGGAAGGTCCCGTGTCGACAGAGGTGCTGCACCGCATCCAATTCGGCCTGACTGCCAGCTTCCACTTTCTGTTCCCACCGATGTCGCTCGGCGTCGGCTTGATCCTGATCATCCTCGGCATCAAATCGGTTCGCACCAACGACCCCAAGTGGCGGCGCCTTTCGCTCTTCTGGGTACGGATCTACGGGCTCATCTTCGCCATGGGCATCGCCACGGGAATTGTTCAGGAGTTCGAGTTCGGCACCAACTGGTCGGAGTACTCGCGGTTCGTCGGCAACGTTTTCGGCAGCTTGCTGGCCGCAGAGGGCATCTTCGCATTCATGCTCGAGGGCGGCTTCCTGGGTTTGATGCTCTTCGGCGGATCCAAGCTCGGCAACAAGCTGTGGCTGTTCGCCACGACGATGGTCGTGGGCGGTGCAACCTTCTCGGCCGTTTGGATCGTGATGGCGAACTCTTGGATGCAGTCGCCGGCGGGATATGAGATCCGCGACGAGGGCAACGGACCGCAGGCCTTCATGACGAGCTTCTGGGACGTCATGTTCACACCGACGTTCATCCCCCGCATCCTGCACGTGCTGGCCGCCTCGTGGATGGTGGGCGCAGCGCTGGTGATGAGCGTCGGCGCCTGGTACCTGCTCAAGAAGCGCCACGTGGATCTCGCGAAGACGATGATCCGCGTCGCCCTGCCGATTTTCGCCATCATGGCGGTGCTCCAGGTGTTCGTGTTCGGAGCCAACCAGGCCGTGGCGGTCACCCAGAACCAGCCGGAGAAGCTGGCGGCGATGGAGGGCCTCTACGAGACCGAGGACTGCGCCCCGATGTTCATCGTCGGCTGGTCCGATCCATCTTCTGAGAACACCAACGGCATCTCGGTGCCCTGCCTGCTGAGCTTCCTGGCCACGCAGAACTTCGAGGGTGAGGTGAAGGGGCTGGAGAGTTTCCCCGAGGATGAGTGGGCACCGGTCAACCTCGTGTTCCAGGCGTACCACCTGATGATCGACCTCGGGATGCTGTTCCTTCTCATCTCCGTGCTGGCCGTCGCCATGTGGATCTGGAAGCGCAAGATCTGGAACGCCCGCTGGTTGCTGTGGGTGATGGTGTCCACGATCGTCCTCACCCAGCTGGCCACCCAGGCCGGTTGGTGGACTGCGGAGTTCGGCCGACAACCCTGGGTGGTCTGGCAGGAACTGCGCACCGCCGGAGCCGAATCACCGCTGGTCGGCACCGGCCAGGTGGCGTTCTCGATCGGCATGTTCGTGGTGCTCTATGCGCTGTTGCTCGGAGTGTTCCTGTGGCTGCTGGACCGAAAGATCAAGGCAGGCCCCCCGGACGAAGAGGACATGGAGGATCCGGATTCGCTGCCGGATTCCTTCACGGAGGTCTTCAGGCGTCGTTCGAGAGTCTCGAGTGGCCCATGATGCGGCGAACTGACCATCAGGAGGTCGACCCATGTGGTTGAACACGACCTGGTTCGTCCTGTACGTGGTGATCATCACCGGATACGTGATCCTCGACGGCTTCGACCTCGGTGTCGGGATGCTCTCGCCGATCCTGGCCAAGGACGACAAGGAACACAGGATCCTGCTCAACAGCATCGGGCCGATCTGGGACGGCAACGAGGTGTGGTTGGTGCTCGCGGGAGGTGCACTGTTCGCGGCATTTCCGTTTGTGTATGCCTCGTTGTTCAGCGGCTTCTACACGGCGATGATGCTGGTGCTGTTGGTGCTGATCCTGCGCACCGTGGCAATCGAGTTCCGCTCGAAGCGGCAGAGCCCGCGATGGCGCACGACGTGGGACTGGTTCTTCTTCGGATCCTCACTCGGAATCACGCTGCTGCTCGGCGTCGCTCTCGGCAACGTGGTGCGGGGCGTCAAGCTGGACTCGAACGGCAACATCGCCGTGGACCTGATCGACCTGCTCAATCCTTACTCCCTGTTGGTTGGCGTAACGGGTGTGGCCATGTTGAGCCTGCACGGTGCGTTCTTCCTCACCCAGAAGACCGAGGGCGACCTGCTGGCGCGGGTCAAGCGGTTGATCCCGATCATGGGAGCCACCTTCTTCGTACTGGGAACGGCCACCGTCGTGACCACGTTCGCACTCGACACCGAGGTGGTCGACAACTTCCGCGACCGCCCTTGGACGGTGATGTTCCCACTGCTCGCACTGGCATCCACACTGCTCGCCTGGCGACTCGTCGAGAACAGGGCGTACCTGTCGGGTTTCGTCGCATCGGGTGTGACGATCGCATCGCTGATGGCATCGGTGGCCGCCGGGCTATACCCGACGATGCTGCCGTCCTCGATCGACCCCGCGAACGACCTGACGATCCACAATGCGGCCTCGGCGCAGAACACACTCACCGTCATGTTCGTGATGGCGCTGATCGGGATGCCGTTCGTTCTGCTCTACACCGTCGGCATCTACTACTTCTTCCGCGGCAAGGTCGTCGTCGACGACGACTCCTACTGAGTCGCGTGGCCGGCGAACCGCGGGCCGCGGACCTGCTGCGTGGCAACCGTTCAGCCGCTCTGAGGTCTGCAATCGGCGCGGTGGCCGCCGCCGTTTCCTGGATCGCGTGGTTGGCGTGGCTGTGGATGTTGGCCCTGGTCATCAACCGTGCCTTCCTCGGCTCCGAGTCGCTTGCCGACCTGCTCCCGACCATGTCGGTGATGGCGGGTCTGTTGGTCCTACGGGCCGGCGCGACCATTGCGGCCGGCACACTCGCGGAGGCAGCGTCGAAGCATCTGCGAACCGACCTGCGGGCATCCCTCGCTGACCGACTCCTCGCCGGCGACCCCCGCCGACTTGGGGAAGCAACCGTCGGGCAGGTGAGTGGCACCCTCACGGAGTCGGTGGAGGGGGTCGGTGCGTGGGTCTCCCAGTACCTTCCGAGCGCCGCGATGGCAGCCATCGGTCCGCTTGCAGCCTTCATTGCAATTCTGGTTCTCGATGCTCCGACAACGCTCATCCTGTTGTTCGCCGGGCCGATGCTCGTGCTCCTGCTCGCTGTCATCGGACGCCAGACTGCAGACCTCACCAAACGACGCTTCGACGAACTCGGCTGGCTGCGCGGGTTCTACCTGGACATGCTCCGAGGCATCGGCACACTCAAGGCATTCGGACGCAGCCGCGATGGCACGGACCTGATCGAGGACAGCAGCCGTCGTTTCGGCGACACCACCCTCGAGGTCCTCCGCACCGCATTCCAGACCTCGCTGGTGATGGAGTGGGCCGCCACAGCCGCAACTGCACTGGTGGCTGTGGAGGTCAGCTTCCGACTGATCAGAGGCGACCTCACCTTCGGAACCGCCCTCGCGGTGCTCGTGATCACGCCGGAGTTCTTCGCCCCGTTGCGCCGTCTCTCACTCGAATACCACGTCGGCCGCACGGGTGACGCGGCAGCGGCCGACATAGCGGAGGTGTTCGCCGACCATTCCCCGGCAAAGCGCGGGAACGAGCCGAAGCGCGAAGACGTGGACCTTCGCCCCGTCAGCCTTGCGACGGCCCCGAGAATCGAGTTCGAGTCGGTCAGCTACCGCTACCCGGGTGCGCCCGCTGACGCCCTGGAGGACATCTGTCTGACGATCGACGCCGGAGAGACCCTGGCCCTCACCGGCCCGAGTGGCGCCGGCAAGTCCACCCTGGCTTCGACGCTGCTTCGATTCATCGAACCCTCTGCGGGAGTCGTGCGCGCCGATGGAGTACCGCTGAGCGATCTCGACACGATGCGCTGGCGCCTGGCGGTGGCGTGGGTACCGCAGTCCCCCACCCTCTTCGCAGCCACCGTGGGCGAGAACATCGCCCTCGGGTCCCCCGACGCGTCCGCCCAACGAATTCGAACAGCGGCCGCCGATGCTGGAGCTGCCGATTTCATCGAGGATCTCCCACAGGGCTACGACACCGCCCTCGGCGAGTCGGGTTTGCGCCTCAGTGGCGGCCAACGCCAGAGGCTCGCCATCGCAAGGGCATTGCTGGTGGATGCACCGTTGGTGGTGTTCGACGAGTTCACCGCGCATCTTGATCCCGTCGTCGAAATGGGTGTCCTGGATGCGGCGGCAACGCTGCTCGAAGGTCGCACTGCACTTGTCATCGCGCACCGCAGCAGTACGCAGCGTCTGGCTGACCGAGTAGTTCGGTTGGATGGCGGCCGCATGGATGAGACACCGACGCTGGAGGCTCCGTGACCGCCGTGGCTCCGAGGAGGCGCGTCGCAGAGCTGACCAGTTCGCAGCGGCGCTGGACGCTCGCCACGGCTGCGGCCGCGACCATCACCCTCGTATCGGGTATCGGTCTGGTGGCACTGGCGAGCTTCGTGATCTCGAGGGCAACCGAAGTGGATGCCACAGCGGACCTGGCGCTGGCGATCACAGGGGTCAGGTTCTTCGCGGTGATGCGCGCCGCCTTCCGGTACGTCGAACGATACGTCGGCCACCTGGCGACCTTCCGGACACTCACCGGGTTGCGGGTCTGGTTCTACGATTCCATCGAGCCGCTGGCCCCCGCCCGGCTCATCGACCGCCGACGCGGTGACCTGCTGGCGAGGATCCTCGGCGACATCGACGCCGTCGGCGAC
>JBPCTP010000526.1:0-2699 GCA_051011615.1 Microthrixaceae bacterium
GTTGTGCCCAGTCGTTGATGCGCTCCGAAAGGCTGGCCAGCCGCGCCAGCTCTTCGTCGCCACCGGTGGCGAGCTCATCGGCCACCGCGGCTAGCGCCACTGCGCCGGCGATGTTCTCCAAGCCGCCGCGCCGTGCGCGTTCCTGGTCACCCCCCACGAGCAGTGGCGGGAGTCTCAGGTTTCGGCGCACGACGAGCACGCCGATGCCGGCTGGGGCGCCCAGTTTGTGGCAGGACAACGACACGAGGTCGGCCCCGCTGGCAACCGCCTGCGGTGCTGCCGGGCCCGCCTGCGCCGCGTCGCAGTGGAGCAGCGGTCGGGCCCCTGGGCCGCCCGGGGTGTCCCGGGCATCTGCCAGAGCCTGCGCAGCAGTGTCCACCGATTGTCTGGTACCCACCTCGTGGTTGGCCCACTGGAGATGCACCAGTGCGGTGTCGTCGCGGCACGCTGCGGCCAGTTGGTCCGGGTCGACGACACCGTCGTGGTCCACGGGGACCTCCGTGTGCGGTCCGCGGTCGGCCCAGGATCTCACCGCCGAGTGTTCGACGGCGCTGCTGACCACGTGTGCGGGGACCTGCGGGTCGCGCCACGCCATCCATGAGGCCGTTGCGATCGACTCCGTGGCGCCCGAGGTGAACACCACCTGTCGGGGGCGCACCCCCAGCCAGGAGGCGACGGACTCCCGCGCACCTTCGAGGGTGTCGCGAGCCGAGATGCCCTCCACATGCATGCGCGATGGGTCCCCCAGCAGCCCTGCAGCAGCAGCCTCGTACACCTCCGATGCAGCATGCGCCGCAGCGGGTCGGAGCGTGGAGGTCGAGGCGTGGTCGAGATAGGCGCGGGTCATGTCGCCGGAATCAGTCGTCGACGGAGGTGACGCAGTGATCGTCGCCCGAGGCGAACGACGAGTTGAGGTCCACCGAGGTCTCCCCGTAGAGCGTGCCGAGCATGCCCCGGACCATGCCGCGGTCGACCGCACAGATCACCGGGTGCTCGGCAGCGGCCTCGCCGAAAGGGCAGTGCTCGGTGACGATGCGAAGCTTGTTGCCTTCGTTCTCGGCATGTGCCGCGAACCCGTGGGCGGACAGGGCGTCGGCAACGGTGTGGAGCGCGGCACGGAAGCTCCTCGTGGAGTGCTCTCCCATCTCGTCGGCCATGGAACGGCCGTAGGAGACGCCGACTTCCTCGGCCAGGGCGGTGGCCCGCTCGGCGCCGAGTTCCGCCAATGCCCTGCCCAGCAGCTGCACGAGTACGTCGTCGTGGCGCACCGGCATGTCGAGGTGCATCTCCTCTGAGAGCACCCGGTATCTCTTGGAGGGCCGTCCGGCGCCCCCCGCCGGCCGCTCGGTGCTGATCTCCAGGTACCCGCCGGAAGTGAGCTTGTCGAGGTGGTGGCGCGCAACGTTCGCGTGCAACTCGAAGCGCTCGGCGACCATCGAGGCGGTGACGCCGTCGCCGACCTCGTGTGCGTACAGGTAGATCTCGCGGCGGGTCGGATCGCCGAATGCCGAGGTGATTGCGGTCACCGCCGAGGCGAACTCGGTTGGGGACAGCGACGTCATGGGCCAATGGTACCGACAGCCGGCCGGGCGACCTTTGCGGGTGATTGGGTTTTCACGGTGTTCGCGGGGAGAATCGATGTCATGTCGTCCCTCTCAAGTACCCCAGAAGACGTGATCGAGGCCCTGCGACCGGTGCAGGACCCGGAGCTCCACCGTTCGATCGTGGAGCTCGACATGGTTCGCGACGTCGTGGTGGACGGCCCCTCGGTGTCGCTGCGGGTGGTTCTCACGATTCCTGGGTGCCCACTTCGAAACGAGATCCAGAGCCGCGTGGATGATGCGGTGACCGCACTCGACGGGGTCGACTCCGTCGAGATCGAGTGGGACTCCATGACCGACGAAGAGCGGGCCGCGCTGCGGGAGAAGCTTCACGGTGACCCGGGCGCCACCGCGGGCTCCCAGGCCGCACATGGCCATGCCGAGGGGCGCGCCATCCCGTTCGCCGATCCCGGCTCGAAGACCCGGGTGCTCCTGATCGCCTCGGGCAAGGGTGGAGTCGGGAAGTCCTCGGTGACCACGAACGTAGCGATCGCGCTGGCCAGTCGGGGCAAGCGCGTGGCTGTGGTGGACGCCGATGTCTGGGGGTTCTCGATTCCCAGGATGCTCGGCGTCGAACGCCCACCCGTGGTGATCGACGAGATGATCGTGCCACCGGAGGCGAATGGAGTCTCCTGCATCTCGATGGGCTTCTTCGTCGAGGATGAGCAGCCGGTCATCTGGCGCGGTCCGATGCTGCACAAGGCGCTCGAGCAGTTCCTCACAGACGTGTACTGGGACGATCCTGACTACCTGGTGGTGGACCTGCCACCCGGCACCGGTGACATCTCCCTGTCGCTCGCCCAGTTCCTGCCGCGGGCAGAGCTCTACGTGGTGACCACGCCGCAGCCGGCCGCGCAGCGCGTCGCCCAGCGAGCAGCCTTCATGGGCCACAAGGTGAACCTGGAGGTCAAGGGCGTGATCGAGAACATGTCGTGGTTCACCGGTGACGACGGCAAGCGCTACGAGATCTTCGGCACCGGAGGCGGAGAGGAGCTGGCGGGCCGCCTCGAGGTACCGCTGCTCGCGAAGGTGCCGCTGGTGCCCGAGCTGCGGGAGGGCGGCGATTCCGGCCGTCCCATCACCGTCGTGGCGCCGGAG
>JBPCTP010000527.1:0-2689 GCA_051011615.1 Microthrixaceae bacterium
CGCTCCGCCAGAGCCACAAGTGCGTGTGCGAGCAGGTCGGTCGGGTGCCAGCCCGCCAATTGGCCCTTTCGACGACCGACCGGGGTGCGGACCGTATCGACGATCACGGCCTCGCGGGGTCGGCTGCTTGTGGAGGTTTCCGCCATCCCCCTACGCTAGCGCTGCACCTGACATGCGTGTCAGGTCGGCTGAAGTGTCGGCATTCACGATCGGGAATGCACGAGGGCGTTCGCTAACGTGGACCCGACCCTGAGGAGTTCGCGTGAACAAGGTTGCTGGATCGGTCCGGTCACACCCCTGGCTGTCACTGCTGGGCGTCTGCGCGATCGCTCTCGCCGCGGTCGGCTTCTTCGCACGCGACATCATCAGCGTCGCCCTCGCCGAGGACGAACCGATCGACTACACGCTTCCGTTGGTGAAGGCGCTCGAACCCGGCGCCGGCGAGGTCGTCTACCGGGTGGACGCCAACCAGTCGCTGGCAACGGTGCGCGTGACCGAGGTGTTGGCCGGAGTCGACAACGACGGCGAGCTGACCACAAGCGGTCTGGCGGGCGACATCGGCGTCACCGACAACGACGCCGCGACAGCCCGTCTCAGCGAGTTCGCCGTCAGTGTGCACCAACTCGAGAGCGACAATCGCCTGCGCGACAACATCCTCCAGCACGAGTACCTCGACTCACATGACCACCGCACCGTCAGCCTGCTCGAGGCCGAGATCGTCGACTTCGAACAGGCCGATGGTAGCCAGGTCGCCACGTTCGCGATCGAGGGCGACCTCGAGGTGAAGGGCGAACGAACACCTGTGCGTTTCGAGGGTTCGGGAGAGGTGGACGGCAACGCCTTCACCGCCACCGTCACCTCCCAGATGAAGATGTCCGAACTGGGCGTCGGGCCCATCACGAAGGTCGGTCTCGTCTCGACCGGCGACGACATCGAGATCGAACTCGATCTGGTGGCTATCGACAGCCGCAACTTCTCGCCGCCCGTCGGCCTGTCACTCGACACCGTGGCCTCCGAGGCCGACACCGAGGGCGCGCCTTCGTTCGCTGCGGACATCCAACCGATCCTCGAAGCCAACTGCGCCGGATGCCACAACACCGGTGCCGTGGGCGCACAGATGGTGACCCTCGATACCGCGGCGGACGCTGCCGAGGTCGCCGACGGTCTCGGCATCGTCACCCGAACCGGCTACATGCCTCCGTGGCCGCCGTCGGATGAGGGCGTTGAGTTGCAGCACTCACGGGGGCTCGACCCCGACGAGATCGAGCTGATCGGCCGCTGGTCCGAGGCTGGCGGTCCGCTGGACGTAGATGCGGAAACACCCATCGAAGCTCCCGAGGAACCCGAGGTCGTCGTTCCGGATGCCGATGTCGTGATGCAGATGCCCGAGCCATACGTGGGCGACGGAACCAAGCCCGACGACTACCGCTGCTTCTTGATGGACCCGGGTTTCACCGAGGACGCCATGATCACCGGCACGCTCTTCACGCCCGGGGCGATGGAGGTCGTCCACCACGTCCTCTCCTACCGTGTGCCGCCGAACCAGGTGGACAGCTTGCAGAGGCGTGACGCCCAGGACGAAGGCCCCGGGTGGACCTGCCCGACGGGAATGGGCACTGGCGGCCGGGAGCTCATCGCCGGCTGGGTGCCGGGCGCACGCCCTCGCGACTTCGGAGAGGGAGTCGGCATGCCCATGGGCGCCGGCGACATGGTGGTGACCCAGATCCACTACCACTACGAAGGAATCCTGCGGCCCGACCAGTCGATGCTTGCACTCGAGGTGGCCGACGACCCCGACTCCGTCATCGGCTTCCGAGCGACCCAACTCGTCGGGCCGGTCGAGATTCCCTGCCCGCCCGGTGCGGACGGCCCGTACTGCGACCGAGAGGCGGCGTTCGCGGAGGTCAACGAGCGCCTCGGTGGTGCGGGAATCGCCAATGCCCTGCACGGCGCGTGCGGAACGACCCCCGAAGGCTTGGCAGCGGAGTCCGACGGCTACACCGCCAACACGACCTGCGAGTTCAGAGTGCGTACTGGTCCGAGTGGTGGACACCTGGTGGACTTCCTCGGCCACATGCACGAGATCGGCTCCAGCTACAGGATGACCCTGAACAAGGGCACGCCCGAAGAGCAGGTGCTGCTCGACATTCCGGTTTGGAACTTCGCCTGGCAGCTCAACTACCAGCCGGTCGAACCGATCCCGGTCACTCGGGCCGACACGATCACCGTCGAGTGCAGTTGGGACCGAAGCCTTCGCTTCGACCCCGAACCCCGATACATCTTCTTCGCGGACGGCACTGAGGATGAGATGTGCTTCTCAACGGTCACCATCATCCCCGATGCACCTCATCAGCAGTCCGCCGACAACGGCCAGGACTGATCAAGTCTTCCCACCAGGGAGCGGCGAAAGGTGAGCTGTGGTTTGATCTCGGTCGCTCAGGAACTCTGAGCCATAGCCGGGGCTTCTAGGCGAAGGGCTGTCCGTCGAAGCGGTTGATCGAGGCAAACCCATCGACCGGTTTGCGGCGCAGCCGCTTGGCCCGCTCGAGCGGATGCCCGAGCACGATGAAGCACGCCAGGGCGTGGTCCTCCGGGAGTCCGAGAACATTCACCAGCTCCGGCTCGCGGCGGATCGGCATGGTGGTCATCACCCCGCCGAGGCCCTCCTCGTGCGCGGCCAGCAGCACAC
>JBPCTP010000528.1:0-2587 GCA_051011615.1 Microthrixaceae bacterium
GCTAAGGCCTTCGATCACGAAGGTGCCGTCCGTGATGCCCTCCGTCAACGCTTCTGGCGTGAGCTGGATGACTGGGCCGGCAATGGCCAGACAGACGTCGAATGTCGTGACGCCGATCGGGGCTGCGGACGCGTCGGCGTCCTCCTGCGCTGCGACCGATGCGGGGGCGACGAGTAGGGCCAGCAACGTGCCGGCCAGGGCGATTCGCTTCACAGATACACCTCTTCGATGGGGGATGGACCAGGCCCGCACCGGCTCACATTCGGCCAGCTCTTCGGACACTCGGACAAGTCTAGCGAGTCTCTTGCGGCGCACGGTTGGGCCGGCTAGCCAGCGGCTGAGCTAGCCGGCGGTCTCGCCATCCGCATTTCCCGTCCAGCCCAGGGCCGACACGGAGAAGAATGCGCCCACCATCATCAGGAAGAACAAGGCGGCCAGGAACTCCAGCAGCTCCTCCACGGAATTGGCGGCCCGGTTGATGGGATCGCCAGCCAGCCATGCAACACCCACTGTCTCGGCTGATCCGCCGACCAGCTCCTGGGCCGGATCCAGGAAGCCCTGCAACACCCAGTCGAACGAGTCAAGCATCATAGCGGAGCCGAACGTCACGACAGCCAGAGCAAAGAGTGCGAACGCCCGTTGATACGAGCGCCGTGCGGCGAGATCTCTCACGCCCGGCACGAACCGCCAGAGCACGACGACGGTCACGGCTGCGGCCATTCCCGCGGCAGCGAGGCCCAGCAGCACGAGGTCTTGCGCGGATGTGTTCCCGAGGGCCGGCGCTGCCGATTCGAACCGTCCGCCGACGCTCTCGTGCAGCTGCAAGAGTTCGTCAGCGGCACCGAGGATGAGCACGAGCGCGAAGCCGATCCCGATCAGTCGCTCTGCCCGGACGTGGGAAGGGTTCGCCGCCGACACCAGGGCTGTCACTGCTGCCACGATCAAGATGCCAGCGGTCCAGTAGCGGATCATGTTGGACTCCGCTCGCACGGCATTGAACGGGTCGGCGAGAGCAAAGATCGACCCCACTGCGAACAGCAGCGCGACGATCCGTACCCACCGTTGGCCGATCATCCGTCGTCGGAGACCAGGGGACGCCAAGATCGGTACCGCGATGCAGGCCAAGAGACAGGTCGCGTAACAGCGTGCGAACAACTCGTCGATGTTGTCGCTGCTCGTTCCGCCGCCGATGATGCCGACGGCTTCGAAGACGACGAATCCGACCAACGTGAGCATGAGAGCGATCAACGGAAGCACAACGATCAGCAGCATCAGGCGTACCCCCATGCCCAAGTCGATCGGTGTGCGTAGGCTCACGAAGCCTCCCGTCGAGTGACGATACCGAGGTCCTGCAGAGGCCCCGGGAGGCGCCAGATGCTAGCACCCGCCGGGCGCGATTCAACCCAACCGACAACACCCTGGTGCCCCCAACCACCACCTCCTCGGCGAGGCCGGAGGCCGTGTGACAGGGCTCACTCGGCAGGTAGCATCGTGACAGGCACGAGCTCGCCGGCGACGATCGCACCCTCGACCGCGGGCGGGTTCTGGGTGCCATCGACAAGCGCGACGGCGGTGAGACCGTCGTAGCCTCCTGCGCCCGTGAGTTCGACGGTCACGAAGCTGGTCGGCGAAGTGCCAACGGCCGAGTGGATGATCGCAGTGCCCTCACCGGCCCATGAACCGTTGGCGTTCTCGACCTGCCACGCGTGGGTCTCGGCCAGCAGTTCTCTGTTGGCATCGAGGAACGCCCAGTTGACCTCCCGCGTCAGCGAACCGGACAGCCGGGGATCGCTGGTCTCGATGGTCTCGCCTCCGTAGCTCACCCCGACCGTCCATTCGATGCCATCGGGCGCCGTCATCCCGGTGCCGGGCGTGACAGGCGGGTTCATCGGCGTGTAGGTCCCGCTGAAGTAGTTCGAGCCGGTCGGCATGTCGGCCGCTGCTGCCTCGTCTTGCGGACTCGCAGCTGGTGACGCTTCGGCGCTGGGCTGCCCTGCGCCACCGCCAGACTGTCCACCTGGATCGGCGACGAGGATGACCGTTCCCGCCGCCGCGAGAGCGACGGATGCGACGGCGAACTTGAGCGTGCTGGACATGCTGAGCCTCCATCTTGGTGACCTGGACTGGGCTTGCCGGGTGATCTCGAGCGCATCCACGCGCTGCGGCGGCCCCACTTCGTACTCGATCTCGTCGTTGAGCTGGCGGTCGAATGCGTTCCTGCTATCCATCACTCAGCTCCTTGCGAAGACTGGCGGTCAGTCGCTCGAGTCGGTTGCCGGTGCCTGACGGCGTGATGCCGAGGACGGCTGCAAGTTCTTTGGAGTTGAAGCCGGCCACGTAGCGCATCGCCAGGAGCGCCCGATCGTCCTGTTTGAGTCGCCCGAGGGCCTCACGCAGGTCGAGCGCGTCGATGCCGGTCTCAGGGTCGCGCCCGCTGGGTGCGCCGAAACCCGCAGCCATCGACTCGACCTCGATCCGGCGACGCCGCTTCTTCAGCACGCGCTTGGACTCGTTGACGGCAACGCGCATGAGCCAGGACCGCAGCTTCGACGCATCGCGCACGGAGCCGAGCTTGCGCCAGGCGATC
>JBPCTP010000529.1:0-6189 GCA_051011615.1 Microthrixaceae bacterium
CTCCAAGGCCCTGGTGCCGCTGGATCCCGCGCAGATCTCGCAGGTGGCAGTCATCGGGCCGGCTGCGGACGATCCTCGACTCGCCGAGGGCGACTACCACTACCCCGCACACCTCGAGATCATCTACGGCTTGGACGATTCCGCCGATTCGTCGGCGGGCGCCGACCTGTTGCCGCAGGCGGGCGGCGCCTACGCGCCAGGGCCCTACATGCCGGACATCGTCACCCCTCTGGCCGGTCTGGGCGACGCGCTGGGAGACGCTGCGAGGGTGGTCCACTCCGTCGGCTGTGGCGTGACCGCAGGCGACCTCGATGGAGGCGACGCAACTGCCGAGGACGCCCGGATCACCGAAGCCGCTGCACTGGCTGGCGAATCCGACGTTGCGATCGTGTGCCTGGGAGGCCGGTCTGGGCTGACACCAGACGCGACCGTTGGTGAGGCACGCGACTCCAGCGACCTCGCCATCACGGGTCGGCAGGTCGAGTTGCTCCGTGCAGTCGCTGAAACGGGCACGCCAACGATCGCCGTGATCTGCTCGGGGCGTGTGCACACCCTGGCGGAGGTGGAAGAACTGGCCGGTGCCACCGTGTTCGCCTGGGTTCCGGGGATCGAGGGCGGCACGGCGCTGGCGCGCATCCTGCTCGGCGAAACCGCGCCATCGGGTCGATTGCCGATCAGCCTGCCCCGCTCGGTCGGTCAGGTACCGGTGCACCACGCGCCCCGAGCAGGTGGAGGCAAGAGCCAGTTCTGGGGTGACTACACCGACGGACCGACGACGCCCCTGCACCCCTTCGGGTACGGCTTGAGCACGACCACCTTCGAATACTCCAACCTGCACACGACTGCCGGTTCGACCACCGAGACCACGATGGTCTCGGTCGATGTCGCCAACACGGGCGCCACCGCAGGTACCGAAGTCGTGCAGCTCTTCGCACGCGACGAAGTCGCATCCGTCGCCCGGCCCGAGCGGCAGCTCGTGGGCTTCGGGCGTGTCCGCCTCGAGCCGGGCGAGTCGAAGACCGTCACGTTCGCACTGCATCCGTCGCGACTGGCGTTCTTCGACGAGGACTTCGCCTTCGTGTGCGAACCCGGGGCGTTCGACCTGGAGGTCGGCGGCTGGGCGGGCGAGCCGGCAGCGCAAACCACGGTCGACCTTCCCGGCGAGGTGCACCAGTATCGCCAGCGCGACATCGTCGCCACCGCGGTCGCCCTCAGCTGAGGCAAGCGCCGCGATCGCGTCCTGACTGACTCAGGCACCCATTTCGAGTCAGGCAACGCGACATATGACCCCTGGCCGACTCGAAATGGGCGCTTCAGTCGTCGAGACCGAGTACCCGAGCGGCGTTGTGGCGCAGGAACTTGGGCCACACGTCGTCGGAGAACGGGACGTCGGGTAGTTCGGAGAAGATGCGGTCGAGGGTGAGCCCCATGGGGAAGTAGCCGGCGTACATCACCTTGTCGGCGCCCCTGGTGTTTGCGTAGTCCACGATCGCCTGCGGGTAGTACTTCGGGGCGAACGCAGAGGTTGAGTAGTACAGGTTCGGCCACTTCAACATGAGCTTCACCGCGAGCTCCTCCCAGGGCTCGGCGCCGTGGCGCATCACGACCTTGAGCTCTGGAAAGAACCAGCAGATCTCGTCGAGGAACTCGACCTTCTGGGCGGCCATGGGTACCCGCGGGCCCGGCACGCCGACACAGATGAACACCGGCACATCCAACTCGACACACTTCGCGTAGACCGGGTACCAGCGCTTGTCGTTGATGGGTACCGGCGGGTTGCAGCCGGAGGGAAACAGCACCACCGCAGCGACACCCGTTGTCTCAGCGGCCCGGTCGATCTGTCGAAGCGCTTCCATGCCGTCGTTCGCGTCGACACTGATGGAAGCGAGGAAGCGGTCGGGGTTCTCGACCAGTGCCCGCCTCTGATTGTCGGATCCGGCACCGATGAGGGCACGGTCGATGCCGTGGTGGTCCATCAGGGCGAGGGTGTGGGCAACCGGATCGTCAGTCGCTGCCTTCGGAACGTCCTTGAACATGTACTGGGCGGGGAACTCGAACTCCTCGTTGCTCTCACGGTCACGCAGGTTCGGTGTGAGGAACTCATATGTGGACGCCACATCAGTGAAGGGAAGGTCCAGCATTGTGTCGATGATTCCGACGTCGGGAAGTCCGGCCATGGCGCCAGCGTAGGGTCAGAACTGAAACACGTTCTATTCGGGAGGGGCCGCCCGGAAGCCGTCTACGAACCGTACGTCGAACGCAACCCGTGTACGGTCGCCCTGTGACACGGGTACTGGTCGTAGGCGGAGGGATCATCGGCACGGCCCACGCCCACGAGGCCGTCGAGCGCGGTTTCGACGTGGTCCATTTCGAGGCGAACCCCGAAACACGCGAGGCCTCGGTGCGGAGTCTCGGCACGCTCAGCTTCTCCGCAGCCTCCCCGGGGCTGGATCTCGAACTCTCGATGAAGGCCGATCTCGCTTGGCAACGGATGCTCGGGCCGTCGACGAATACGACCACGGGCCAGCCGGTGCTGCGCCGGACGGGCTCGCTCACAGTTGCCACCGACGCCGAGGAATGGGCGACCCTCGAGAAGCTCGCCGCGAGCGCCGATGCGGACCTTCGCAGTTGGTCCCTGCTGGGACGCGAAGAATCAGAGAAGACCAGTGCAGCCCTGCAGGGACAGTTCACGGGCTCACTCCGGTCGAGCCTGGACGCAGTGCTCGACCCCGCGGCAGCGTTGTCCAGCCTGCGCAGGCAGATGGAAGAGTCCGGACGGTACCGCTTCAGTGCCGGCACCGAGATCCGCGACGTAGAGTCCGACGGAGTCGTCGACTACGCCGGCAGGGTCACCAAGGGCGACTTCGTCGTGCTTTGCCCGGGCTCGAGCTTCCGTCTCGCCAGTTCAGTACTGCGGCAACCTTCGACGCTGCGACCGGTACGCATCCAGGCCGTGGAAACCGGGCCTCCAATCCGGAGGATCCCCATCCCGATGTGGGACGTCACGAGCCTCCTGGCCCATGGCGCGGATGGTGGCCATGCATACCGTGCAGTCAGTCCGGAAGAGGACGGCACCCAACTACGGGTCAAGTGCATTCCGCGCCCCAACGGAAACCTGCTCGTGGGAGAGGTGCAGGAAGACGAAGATCCACAGCGCTTCGACTTGCGGGAACGTCCGATGACCGAGGTGATCCGACGACTGGAACTCATCCTGGGCCAGGAACTGCCGGCGATCTCGCGACGCTGGAGCGGGACCGTCTACGAGAGCACCGACGGACGGCTCTGGCATCGCGACGACCTCGACCAGTCGGTGGTCCTCGTGGGGGGCACCGATGAGCGCGGGGTGACCCTCGCACCCTCGATCGCTGCGGACACCTTCGACTGGCTCGTCGACGGCATTGATTCGGGTGCCACCCGCCCCGGCGCCAAGCACTCGTGACACGATCATCGGTGAAGCAGTCTCCTGTGGCACCCGATGGCGATGCCGCGTCGAGCGTTGCATGCTCGCGGCAGATGCGGGAACATGTGTTCGATGGCTTCGGCTTCGCCTCCTGAACCGGACCGACGCTTCCTGCACGCGGACCTGGACGCGTTCTATGCGTCCGTCGAACAGCGAGACCACCCCGAGCTGCGGAACCGGCCGATAATCGTGGGTGAAAGCGTCGTGCTCGCCTCTTCCTATGAGGCCCGGGCCAAGGGGGTGCGCACGGCCATGAACGGGCGGGAGGCCAAGCGTCTCTGTCCCGAGGCGATCGTCGTGTCGCCGCGGATGACGGCGTATTCGAAGGCCAGCGCCGCAGTGTTCGAGGTGTTCAGGGACACGACACCGATGGTGGAGGGTCTCTCGATAGACGAGGCGTTCCTGGACGTGTCCGGACTCAGGCGCACTTCGGGGACTCCCGAGGAGATCGCAGCGCGCCTGCGAGACCGCGTTCGTGACGAGGTCGGTCTGCCGCTGAGCATCGGAGTCGCCTCGACCAAGTTCCTTGCGAAGGTTGCCAGTGCGGCAGCCAAGCCCGACGGCCTGCTCGCGGTGCCCGTCGGCGGCGAGTTCGAGTTCCTGCACCCGCTTCCCGTGCGGGCGATCTGGGGAGTGGGACGCGTCACCGAAGCCCGATTGGCCGACAAGGGCGTCCACACGGTGGGCCAGCTGGCCGCTGTCGAACCGGCCACACTTGCGACCTGGCTCGGACGGGGCGCCGGAGCGCAGCTGCACGCACTTGCCAACAACCAGGACTTTCGTCGTGTCGAGACCGGCAAGCGTCGCAAGTCCGTGGGTGCGCAGCAGGCACTGGGGCGTAGGCCCTTCCTGCGGTCCGAGGCGGAGGTGATTCTCCTCGAGTTGGTGGACCGGGTCTCGCGGCGCCTGCGAGGCGGCGAACGGCTGGCCCGCACGGTTGTTCTGTCGTGGCGTGGCCACGACATGTCGACACACACTCGCAGCAGCACCCTCGAGCACCCGAGCGACTCCACCGCGACGATGGCGGACGAGGGCCGCCGGCTGCTGCGCGAAACATGGGAAGAGATCGAATCGCGCGGACTGGGCCTGCTGGGCTTCACTGCGGCAAACCTCACCCGCTCGGACGCGGTCCAGCTCGGGCTCGACTTCTCCGGGCGCGACAAGAACGAACTCGACTCCACGGTCGATGCCGTGCGCGAGCGCTGGGGCAACACCTCGATCACGCGTGGATCACACCTCGGCAACGACCCATTCGAGATGCCGATGCTCCCTGACGATCCGACCCAGGGCTGAACTCACCCACGCAGCTCGCCACCCCTCGCCCGAGGTTGGCGTTCCGCAGCGTTAGGGTGAAGCGGAACCGACGACGGCGAGGGCCCGTCGGGCGGATCACCCCAGACCAGTGGCCCGACGTACGACGCTTCCCCCCTTGAGTCCCCTCACATGGGGGCGCCGCCTGATCGACCTGCTCGGTCCGACCAGCGACGCCGCGCGGCAGAGCCTCGTGGCGCTGGGCTTCAACTCCACCACCAGCCTCGTGGCCGGCGCGTTCCTCGGCGCGCTCGTTACCACGTTCGAGGAACTGCCGGGACTCCTGGTGATGGTGCCCGCAGCGATCGGACTGCGCGGAAACATCTTCAGCACCTTCGGGAACCGGATCAGCACCGCCATCCACACCGGAACGTTCACCACCAGAATGCGGCGCGACACGGTGCTGGGTCAGAACGTCATGGCGACCATGTCCCTCACGGTCGTCATGTCCCTCGTCCTGGCAGTCGTTGCCCGCATCGTGTCGCTGGCCTTCGGCGTGGAGGGAGCGATTGGCATCCTCGAGCTGGCGTTGATCAGCATCGTCGGTGGAGTACTCGCGTCATTGATCGTTCTCGCGGCCTCCGTGCTGCTGGCGAGGGCGTCGGTTGCCCGCGACTGGGACCTTGACAACCTCGTGGCGCCCAGCGTCTCGACACTGGGTGACGTGATAACGATCCCGTGCCTGTACCTCGCCACCTTCCTCGTGGGCGATGGGGACTGGGCGCTCTGGCTCTCGGGCGCTCTCATCGCCGGGGCGATCGTGGTGCTCGTGTTCAGCCTCCGCTCGAAGCTCGAGACTTTCCGGCGCATCGTGGTCGAGTCACTGCCCGTGCTCAGCGTCGCTCTCACCCTGTCGACCCTGGCGGGCGTCGCAGTGGAGAAGCAGCTCGACATCTTCGCCGTTCTCCCGGCCCTCCTCATCCTCCAACCGAGCTTCGTGAGCAGCGCCGGGTCCCTCGGGGGCATTCTGTCGAGTCGGATCAGCACCAACCTGCACCTCGGCCTGGTGAAGCCGACGCTCGTGCCGGGCCCCGCCGTGTTGAAGGATGCGGGCCTCGTGCTCGCCCTTGCCGCACCGGTCTACGTATTCAATGCCATCGGCGCGCAGCTACTCGCGCTCATCCTCAACCAGAACTCGCCCGGACTCGGGATGATGCTCGCCGTCTCCTTGGTCGCCGGCGCCGTCACCGTCATGTTCGTGGTTGCGCTCGCGTACTACGGCACCATGGCGGCTTGGCGGGTCGACCTGGACCCCGACTCCGTCGGGATCCCGGTGGTCACGGCTTCGGTCGACTTCGTGGGCGTCGTTTGCCTGGTCGCGGTCGTGGTGATCTTCGGCCTGGTCTGAGCATCGTTGGTCCCCGCAGGACTGCCGGCGCGCGGACCGTGCGCTCAGTCGACGTCCAGCACTTCGCTGA
>JBPCTP010000530.1:0-5320 GCA_051011615.1 Microthrixaceae bacterium
AGCCTTTGCCGCCTTGCTGGTAGTGGCTGTGGCTGTCTTCTTGGCCATGCGCGGCGACGGCAATTCTGCCGATTCCGGCACCCGCGACAATCCACTGGCGATGGGCACTTCGGTGGAGGTGGGGAACGGCTGGTTGGTGACGGTCAACTCCGCGAACACCTCGGCCAATACGGCGGTGGCAGCTGCGGAGGCCTTCAACGATCCGCCCGAATCGGGAAAGCGATATGTCGTGGTGAACCTCTCCGCGACGAACAACAGTGCCGAATCCGATTCTCCGGAGATCGACGTGTCGCTTTTCGGGGCGTCGGGTGAGGAGCACGACGGCGGAAACCTCGTCACCCCGCCCGAACCCCGACTCGACACGGTCACCGAACTCGACCCGGGCCAGTCGACAGAGGGCAACCTGGTCTTTGTGGTCGACAGCGATGAATCCGACCTTGCGCTTCGCCTCCAGCCCCTGATCGCAGTCGACGGCGACCAGTCCTGGGTCGCCCTGGGGGACTGACCCGAGCAGGGGCCAGTGGAAACAGTGTTCCGCAGAGCGGTACGCTGCTGCGATGGCCGAGCTTCCCAAGATCCCCACCCAGGTAGTCGGTTCGTGGTGCAAACCCAAGTGGCTGTGTGACCACGATCTCGTCTACGGACCGGAGGGAACCTGGTGGCGGGTGGACGAACCCGACCGCGAAGAGGCCTTCGACGACTCCGTACGCCTGGCCTTGGCCGACCAGCGCGATGCCGGGCTCAGCTATCTCTGTGACGGCGAGCAGCGACGGCAGACCTTCTCCGGCCACTTCTACAGCCTGGGTGGGATCGACAACGAGACCCTCGGCGAGGTCACCGACTTCCGAAACGACATCGGCGAATTCCTCACGATGAAGGCCCGGGCACAGGCCGAGGGCGAGGAGGCACCGCCTCCGCCGAAGTTCGAACAGCCCCGTGCCGTCGGCCCGATCACCTGGGACGGTCCGATCCTCGCTGGCGCCGCACGGTTTCTCGTCACCGAGTCCGACCGGCCCACCAAGATGACGGTGATCGGCCCCAACACGCTGGCATTGCGGCTCGTTGACGAGCACTACGGCTCGCTTGAGAAGCTCACGCTGGCCGTGGCCGACGCTCTCAATGCAGAGTGCCGGGCGCTTGCAGATGCCGGAATAGACCTGGTGCAGATCGACGAGCCGGAGGTGCACTTCCGCCACAGCCAGGTGGAGGGTTTCGCAGTCGAGGCGATCGACCGCTGCCTGGCCGGCGTGGAGGCCACGACGGCTGTTCACATGTGTTACGGCTACGCCAAGAACATCGCGGAGAAGCGCGCCACACCGGTCTATGAGCGCGCGGTCGAGCTCCTGAGCGCCACCACCGCCGACGCCCTGAGCCTCGAGTACGAACAACCCGCACACGGTCCGGAGCTACTCACCCACGCGGGCGACAAGACGGTGCTGCTCGGAGTGCTCGACCTGGGCACCGATGCGCCGGTGGAAACACCGGAGCACATCGAGCAACGGGCCCGTGCCGCGATGGAGGTCACCGGGCCGGACCGCCTCGGCCTCGCCCCCGACTGCGGCATGTGGTTCCTGCCCCGCGACACCGCACGGGCAAAGATCGGTGCGATGGAGCAGGCAGCGGCCGCCATCCGCGCAGGACTCGGGACCTAGCCGCCCCTTCTGACAGGGATTTCGCACCGTTCCGGTGCGGATTTCATGTCAGAACGGAACGAGCATGGCCCTCAGCCGCCGACGAGTTGGCCCGAGCGGCTGATCGCCGCCTGGTCGGTGCCCATGTAGGCCTCGACCACGGCCGGGTCGCGTTGGACGTCGGCCGGTCGGCCCTGGGAGATGATCCGCCCCAGCTCTAGGGCGACCATGCGGTCACAGACCGAGGAGAGCATCGGCAGGTCGTGTTCGATGATCACCATCGTCATTCCGTAGGTGTTGCGAAGTCCCGCCAGCACCTGGGAGAGCTGCTCGACCTCTGCCTGTGCGATGCCCGCGGAGGGCTCGTCCAGCAGCAACAGCCGCGGCTGCAATGCCACCGCACATGCCAGTTCACCAAGCCTCCGCGTACCCGTGGGAAGCTTGCCAACAGGCACTTCCGCGAACTCGCCGAGACCGAAGGTGTCGATCAGTTCCAGCGCAGCCTGTTCTCGTTGGTTGTCCTTGCGGGCAAACCCCGACACCGACTCGAGGACCGAGGAGGGCTCCAGACGCTCCCGGGCAACCATGACGGTGTCCATCAGAGTCAGCGTCGGAAACAGCGTTGCCGACTGGAAGGACCTTGCAAGACCCAACTCGCTGCGCTTGTTCGGAGACATCGACGACACATCGGTGCCGTCGAACATCACGACACCCTCATCGGGCTTCACGAACCCCGACAACAACTCGAACAGTGACGTCTTGCCCGCCCCATTGGGACCGATCAGCCCGACCACTTCGTTCGGATACACCGCGAGGTCCACTCCGTCCACCGCCGGGATCGTGCCGTACCGCTTCACCAACCCGCCCGCTGCCAGAATCGGATCGGCGCCGTAGTCCGGCAGCACCGCCGGCGTTCCTGTCGGTTGCACGAATCCGTTCAGCGGTGCCGGAGTCGGCGGCGGTGCCACCGCCGGAACGGTGATGATGTTGGCCGGAACGAACGGCGGCGGAGTCGCGTTCAGTGCGATCGGAGATTCGTCGGGGACTACGTCGAGTCGGTCCACGTTCGGGGTACCCCGGTCCACGTCTGCCACACCGAGTGCCTTGGCCATTGCGTCCTGCACCCTGACGCGGATCTCGGTGCCGAAACGGGCAAGTCCACCCGGTACGGCCAGGATGAGGGCGATCCATCCTGCGTTCAGCAACGCCAGCTGCCAGATCTCGAGGTTCACAACGCCGGGGATGCCGATCAGGTAGAGCGAACCGAGCAACGACCCCAGAAGGGATCCGAGTCCGCCGATGACGGTGATGGCGACCGCGTCGATCGATGTGGCGACGGAGAAGTCCGAGGCGCGAACCGTGGAGAGGCCATGTGCCAGCAGGGCACCACCGAGTCCGGCCACGGCACCGGAGATCACGTTTGCCTGCACCGTGACCTTCATCGCGGACACTGACATGGCGCGCGCCGCAGGCTCGTTGTCGCGCACCGCGACGAGCTTGCGACCGAACGCACCGACCCGCAGGTTGCGCAGCAGGATCAGCACCACGGCCAGCGAGATGATCGAGACCTGAAGGAACCCGCCTGCGTCAGGAGAATGCAGAGGTCTGCCGGGCTCGAGACCATCGGAGCCGAGCAACCATTCCTGTCCCAACAGCCAGTTCGACGCGACGAGCGCGAATGCAAGCGTCACGACTCCGAGCTGGAGACCACGAACCCGTAGGGCCGGAAGACCGATCAGCGCGGCCACGATCGCACCCGTGGCCATAGCCACCAGCGGGGACCAGTTCCATTCCCCGAGGCGATCCACCACGGCCACCGATGCCGCTGCGCCGACACCCGCGATGCCCATCTGGCCCAGGGTCAGCTGGCCACCCAGGCCGGTGATGAGCGCGATGGATGCGCCCACCATCGCGAACGCGATCACCCTGTTGAGCACAGCGGCGTCCGACGGCGCGAGCAGTGTCGCGATCCAGAGTGCGGCCAACACCACGATCACGCCGAGCACCAGCGGCGAATACCGGAACACCGCCAGCTTGCGGTAGGCCAGCGGCGGACGGGAGTCGCGCGCCAGGGCACCCCAGTTCTGGCTCTCGCCCTCGCGGCCCGTGCGACGCTCGGTCGCGAGCGCAGCGAGGATGGCGATGAGCAGCACCAGTTCGATGAGGCCGGTGTTGCCGTCACCGGTGGCGAGCACAGCTTCGAACACACCGATGCCGATGCCGCAGCCGATGGCGATCGGCAGGCTCCGGAACCGTGCGATGGAGGCGGCGGCCAGACCTCGGACCAACAACGACGGGCCGAGTGTCTGGGGTGTCAGGACATTGCCCTCGCCGAGGAAGAGGATCGCCGAGAACGCGGCGACGCCCCCCGCCAGCCCCCAGGAGATGCGGGCCATGCGCTGGGGGCTGACACCTGCGAGAGCGGTGGCATCGGGGTTGGCTGCCGCAGCGCGGATTCCGATACCGGCGTTCGAATAGCGCAGGAAGAGTCCGATGCCCACGAGCACGAGCGGCCCGAGGATCGCGAGGGCCGAGAGCGCCGGTACGACCTGCAGGGCGCCGATGTTGACGGTTGGAAAGCCCGGTGGGGCGGGGAACTCGTTGGCGAGCCCAGCGTCGCTGGCGATCTTGGCAGCAAGGAGAATCAGAACCTGAGAGAGCCCGAGCGTCGCGATCATGGCAAGCACGCGGGGCGATTCGGACAACCGACGAACGACCACGACCTCGGTGCCGATGCCGATTCCTGCTGCGACTGCCAGGCCGATGGGGAAGCCGATCCAGTAGGGCACGCCCAGTTCCTGGACGAACCAGCCCATGATGATCGCGGCGAAGATCCCGATCGCCGAGTGTGCGAAGTTGATGAACCGACTCGAGCGGTATGCGAGCACCAGACCCACAGCCAGCAGTGCATAACCAAGCCCGGTGAGCACACCGCGCGTGAGGATCGCCGGACTGACCTCGTAGGCCAGAATCGTCGAAGGCACCAATGCGCTCATGCCCACCCACCGGCTTGGTTGGTTGGTTGGCCGGGATCGATCGGCTGGGACTGGGGGCTGAGTGCCGCGGTCACGCCCTCCAGGTACACCGACTGCAGGAGCTGCGGATTGGCCCGGAGCTGGTCGGCCGTCCCTTCGTAGACGATGCGGCCCTTCTCCATGCAGTAGGCGCGGTGCGCCACTGACAGCGCCACGTTCACGGACTGCTCGACCATGAGCACCGCGGAACCCCGCTGGTTGATCCGGCGTATCACGGGCAGCAACTCACCGACCACGATCGGGGCCAGGCCGAGGGAGAACTCGTCGATCACCAGCAGGTCGGGCTGCACGATCAGGGCCTTGGCAAGAGCGAGCATCTGCTTTTCACCGCCCGAGAGTGTCGAAGCCGCCTGACTGCGGCGCTCGGCCAGGCGAGGAAACACCTCGTCGACCTCGGCCATGGTCGCAACGGATGCGCCGCCTTCGAGGCTCGCTGCCCACAGACGCAGGTGTTCGCCCACTGTCAGGCCCTCGGCGATGGATGCACCACCGACGATCTGGCAGATACCAGCCTCGACCCTTCGAAACGCGGGCATGTCACCGAGCGGCTGGGAGTTCAACCAAATGCCACCGTCCCAAGCCGGCTCCAGCCCGGAGAGCACCCGGAGCAAAGTCGTCTTGCCCGCACCGTTGGCGCCCAGGAGCGCGACGACC
>JBPCTP010000531.1:0-2510 GCA_051011615.1 Microthrixaceae bacterium
CGGCCTGATCACTCGACCAGACCTGCAGCGGTGAATTGATAGATGTAGTTCGTTTCCTTCAGCGCAAGGACGTTTCCCTGATTCCCCAGGACGTCGTAGGTCGTGGAGATGATCTGGTCCATCACCAGGGCACCCTGATTGCCATTGACCTTCACATCCCCGGACGGCAGGTAGATCGTGCCGCGGACGTCCATGCCCAGCGAGGCGTTGCCGTTGATGGTGAGGTCGGCCCCGCCGGCTCCGAAGTTCCGATCCTGGTACACGATCAGTCCGTTGAATGGTTTGTACCCACCACTCGTCATGCCCAACGGCAGTAGGTTGATATTGGCTGACGAGCCATCGAGCACGATCGGACCGAAGCCCGACTCTGTCGCAGCTGGCACGTCAGGGTTTGGCAGCCCGGTGTTGTAGAACAGGACACCCCCGCCGTACGTCGACGTTCCGCTGTTGACCGACTGCGTCAGCGTGCCGTTGCCCGTGATGGTCAGGCCGCCTCCGCCGAGGTAGTACACGCCCGGCTCGAGCAGGAACGAGCCACCCTGCAGCTTGATGCCACCCGGATACATGCCAGGGAAGAGACGCCAGGTGGTATTCGCATAGTTCGATGGGAACTGGCACGTGTCCGGTGTTCCCAGGCTGGCGGGCTTGTTGGAGCCGGGACAGCCATTGGGGATGTTCTTGTTGCTGCCGGCGACCTGGACCGGTGGGGCGGCCAAGCCGGGCGGGCCCACCGCAGGCAGGTCCTCCAGTGGGTCCGGCACGATGGGCGCACCGGTGGTGGGATTGCAGTCGAGCAGGGACGGATCCCCGCCCTGGTTCTGGATGCCGCCGACGACGTTGCACTTGGCGCCCGCCGCGGTCACGGAGACGCTGCCGCCTGCCTGCCGCTTCAGTGCAGAACTCGCGCAGTCCGAATTGACCTGGATATTGCCGTTGGCGATGATCTGTCCGGTGCCGGCGATCTTCATGGACTCGCATGCGTTCGGCTCAAGAGCGAGGATGGAGAAAGGACCGCCGACACCATCGAGCGAAGCGGCCGTGGCTGACGACGACACAGGCCAGTTGAGGAAACCCAGGACCGCTCCCAGGACCGATGGCCTGTTGGTGGAGATCTTCACCTGGATCGCGTTCGGCCAGGTGGCGAAATCACCGCCGGTCGGCGGAGACTCGACGACGACGTTCGCGCCGGCAAGTCCGTGTGTGAAGCCGTTCGCAGTGGCCACGTCAGCGGCCGCAGAACGCGCGGCGACCTTGTTGGTGGTCACATAGCGCGCTCCAGCCATAGCTGCGGCGTCAGCGGCGTTCTGCTGGTCTCGACGCTCCAGGACCATCATGCCCGTGTCCAGCGCAAGTGCGCCGGAGGCGAGCATCGCGGTAAGGGTGATCGCGAAGATCGCGAGTGCCGATCCGCGTTGCGATTCCGAGCGAGTTGGTTCAGTAGTTGATGACAAGGGTCGACTCCGCGCTGATCTGGATCTCGGGAAGGACACCGACGTCGAAGGCGTACGCCACCATCGGCTTGTAGGTGAAGTCAAGGAAGACCGTCACGTACTCGCCACGGGCGTTCGTCCCCGTGCTGGAGTCCCCAGGGCTGGGATTGGCGGGCGTCGCACGGCTCGTCCACACCGGTTCGTGAACGATCATCTCGCCGAGACCGGCCAGTTCAAGTGTTGCTTCGTGGACGGCGGTCTTGACGTTGTCGCCGTTCGGGTCACAGGCATTCACGCCTCCGAAGGGCGCCGGCCCGCTCGGGCAGGTGGCGTCGGCGCCGTGCACGATCGCATAGCGAGCGCCCTCGCGAGCCGCGTTGTTGAGGATCTCGGAGTGAAAGATGAATCGGCCCGCCTCGATGATGCCAAGGACGACCAGGAACAGCATCGGCGCCACGAGCGCGAACTCGACCAGGGCCTGCCCGGCGGAGCGCTCGCGGGCGGGCGAACGTAGGCCGAAGAGCGACGAGATCATGGCGTGCTCATGAAGTCGGAGTTGGCGAAGATGCTGGTGCGGCGGAAGTCGATCTCATCGGGCAGGCCGAGCCGCTGTCCGAAGAAATCGATACCAAAGGGAATCAGGAGGTCGAAGGTGTAGTCCATGTCGACCTTGACCCGACATGGCCCCGCGGGTCGAGAGGGATCGCCACAGTCGGTCGCCGCTGAACCGTCCGCCTCGATCAGGGTCACCGATACCGATGGGTTCGTGCACGTGGTATTGGAACCCTGGAACCCGGTCAGGTGGCGGCTGGCGGTGCAAGCCCGCTCCTCCATGGCTGCAAGCGTCAGTGCCGGATTGGAGTCGGCCCAGTTGCCCGACCCGTAGGCGCCGTAGTCGGCGGCCTCTCGAGCGGCACTCTCGATCGTGACCATGCTGGTGTAGACCCGTGCGAGATCGCCGATGCCGACCAACAGGAAGAGCATCACCGGGATGACCAGCGTGAACTCGACCAGGGCCTGACCGCGGCCGCGCTCGACTTCTGCAGCACCTGGGTTGGGCACGACGCGCATCTGCGACTC
>JBPCTP010000532.1:0-7199 GCA_051011615.1 Microthrixaceae bacterium
GGGATCGGGTTGTCCAGTACGACCGCCGAGCGCAGCAGTTCCGCGGCGCGGCAGAGGTGCTCGAGAAGTACGGCGTGCCGCCCGAGTCGATTCCCGACTGGTTGGCTCTTGTCGGAGACTCAGCTGACGGGTTCCCCGGGCTCCCCGGTTGGGGTGCGAAGTCCGCCGCTGCTGTGCTGCGCACCTACGGTCACATCGAGGACATTCCCAACTCGCCAGGGCAATGGGACGTGCCCGGCCTGCGTGGTGCGGCGAAGCTCGCAGCGACCCTCGTTGATGAGTACGACCGGGCCCTGTTGTTCAGACGTCTGGCCATTCTGGAGACCGACGTGGATGTGGGAACCGTCGACGACTGGTGTTGGACCGGACCCACCGAAGACCTGGCGGATTGGTGTGACCGGCTCGATGCACCCGACGTGTTGAAGAAGGTCGAGAAACTCAGCGGCTGACCGGCACAACTGACGCCGGCTTCAGATTGCTACCGAAAGGGCTGCGAACTCGCTGGGACGCGGGGCGGCCGGAGGGTGGTTTCGGGTGAGGAATATCACCGTGCTCTCGTCGTCGAAGGCCTTGAGTTGATCGAGCTGCTCATTGAAGCGTGCACGCTCGGAGTCATTGATGCGGTCACGTACCCGGCAATGGGCGACGATGACTGTTGCGTAGATTGCGACTGCCAGGATGATCAGGGCGATTGCCATTTGGGGCCTCTTTCTCGGAAGGTGCTGCACCTGCCAAGAGATGCTCCGCGACCTCTCTGACGGTTTTCGACTGGGTCGTTCGGCCCATTCGAGTCCTCAGGTGGGACAATCCGCGATGTGGAACCTGCCGCTCCAGCTGATGAGAACTCCGGTTCGCACGTGTTCGCCTACGGCTCGCTCATGTTTCCCGCTGTGTGTGAAGCGGTGATCGGCCGCATACCGACCTGGCGCGCTGCGCACGTTGGCGGCTGGCTGGCCTCGTCGGTGCCCGGCGCGCCCTATCCGGCTCTGGTGCCCGATGCCGACGCGACAACTGATGGCCTGCTGCTCGGTGGGATCACCGAGCACGAGTTGGCCATGCTCGACCGCTACGAGGGCTCGGACTTCCGACGAACGGAGCTGCTGATCCAACCCGGCGACATGCGTGCCTGGGTCTGGGTGGCGGGGGATCCTGCGATCGTCACTGGTGAAACCTGGGATCCGGGGGCCTTCGAGCGGCAGCTGTCGGAGTACCTGGGGCGCTGAGGGGCTGACAGCTCAGACTGTCGCCGGCTCGGTCGGCCGGTCCGCCGACTCACCGTCGCCACGCTTCACGCGTTTGAACAGGCGGTGCCAGAGTGAACGTATGAAGCCAGTCACGCCGTCGGGATAGATGACCGCCATCACCACGAGCAGCAGCCCTGAGATGGCGAACTGGTATTCCGAGGGATTGCCTACGTCCTGGCCCATCAGGATCGCGAGCAGCCCGACAGGAGCGAGCAGCCCCGCGGTGAGCGAGCCCGACATGGCGGCGATACCGGCGAGGTAGGTGAGAGCCACCAGAGACAGCGAGCTGAACACACTGAAGCTGTCGGCGGAAAGAGTGAGGCGCTGGTATGCCAGCAGACAGCCCCCGAGTCCGGCGAGCATGGCGGAGAGCGCGAAGCCCGACAGCTTTGCGCCGCGCACGTTCACCCCGGCAGCGGCTGCGGCTTGCTCGTTGGCCCGCACAGCCAGCCAGGCCAGCCCCGTGGATCCGCGCCGCAGGTTCGCCACAGCCAGTCCGCACACAACGAGCACGGCGACGCACAAGAGGCCGAACGCCACCCGGGGGTAGGCATCACCTGAGGCATTGATCGTCAGGTTCAGGCCCCCGAAGGCAGGATCCGGCACCTCCGCGCGGCCGGAGTCACCCACGAACCATGTCCACTTGAACAACAGCTCCTGGATCGCCACTGCCGCACCGAGCGTGAGGATCGCCAGGTTGAGGCCGCGCACCTTGACAGCAGGCAGCCCGACCAGCGCACCCAATACCCCGGTTGCCAGCACGGCGGCGATGGGTGAGAACGGGAAGCCAAGCCCGGCGTCCTCGAAGCGAACCATTGCGAACGCCGCGAAACCAGCGAAGGCATACGGCGCGAAGGAGATCTGGCCGACGAAACCGGTGACCACCACAACCGACAGCGCCAACAGGGCGAAGATCATCGAGGTGATCAGGGCCGATCGCCAGCTCGGTGAGCCGAACTCGAGCAAGATCACGGCGCCGACGGAGAGCACCACTGTCACCAGCCACACACCCCTGGGCTGGGGGGCATCCGGGTAGCGGCCCTCGCGCAGCTCGCCACGAGTCGGCAGGCTCTCACCGCGCACCGCCATCACCACGAGAATGATGAGGAACGGCAGGCCTTGGTGCAGCCCCACATCGGGCAGCCAGTCGACGTCGCTGTTGAGATTCAACAGCCAGGACTGCGCCATCCCGATGCCGATCGCGGCAGCGGCGGTGATCGGGAACGACTTGAAACCGCCGATTAGAGCGGCCGCCAACGCGGGCACGATCAACAGAGCGTTGTTGAGCGCGTCGAGCCCGATGATCTGTGCCGAGAGGATCATCGCCACGCCCGCGAGCGAGGTTGCGACCATCCAGTTGATCGCCGCGATGCGTTCCGGATTGAGTCCGGCGAGGATGGCACCCTTTTCGTTCTCCGCCGAGGCAGTCGTCACCAGACCGAACTTGGTGTGACGACTGATCGCCCAGAGCACAGCGGCCAGCACGATCACGATGCCACCGAGTACCAGACGGTCCTGGCCCACGAGCCGTCCGAAGATCAGCACTCCATTGCGCGGCAGGATCGGTCGCACGTTGGGCGAGATGGGCCATTCCAGGCCGATCACCGCCCAGAAGTAGAGGAACAGACCGACTGATGCGACCACCCGTGCCAGCCCCGGTGCATGGCGCAGGGGACGGAACACGAGCGTATGGATCAGCAAACCCAGCAACGCACCGAACACGATGAAGACTGCGAGTGCCGCGACGACGGTCGGGCGCGGGAACAGTGGGATTCGGTGCGGGATCGCGAACAACGGCAGCACCAGGTCGCCCGATTCCCGGAACTCAAAGAACGCGAACGCCAGGTAGGTGCCCGTAGCCGCATGCGCGAAGTTGACGACCCCCGATGAGCGGTAGGTCATCACCACGCCGAGCGCGAGTGCCGCGACCACGGCCCCTCCGCCGAAGCCGAGAATCAAGTATGCGATCTGGGTGGTGATGGCTGGTCCCGGATGCGTTTCGGTCGGGCTATGGGCCTGATCAGTTGATCGTGTTGTCGAGAATGGCGGGAACGTCGATCCAGCCGTCGGATGCCTCGACCATCTCACCGCTGTCGGTCAGCTCCACAAGCACCTGCTGTGGTGCACACATCGATGGGAACCCGGGTATCTGCTCGACCGAGCACGTGTAGGGGTAGCCATCGAAACTCGGCTGTTCGTCCGACGTGCGGAACTGCTCCGCGATGTCCGCAGGTGTTGCATCGGCGCCGAGAGCGTTCAGCACGACCCAGAGATTCATCGCGCCCCGGAACGCAACGGTTGCGGCAGAGGCAGGGGTTGTCTCCGGTGCGTACTGCTCCATTGCCTGCGTATAGATCTGGAGGTCCGCCACATCCGTTTCGGTCTGGTCGAGCCGGTTCTCGATGTTGAACCGGGTCCCGGCAACATTCTCCTCTCCGACCTGGTCGATGACCTTCTCGTCTGCGCAGCTACCGACCATGTAGACCTGCGCATCATTGTTGAGATCGGCGAGTGCCTGCATGATCGGGGCGCAAGATGTGTCGGCGGCGGAAACGAGGATCGCGTCGGGATCCGACTCGACCGCCTTCTGCACCGGTGCGGTGTAGTCCTGGCTGACGATCGGGTACTCCACTTCGGTCACTTCTGCACCGAGGGCCTCGGCCACACCTGCGCCGTAGTCGACTGCAGCTGCCTTGATCGACGGGAAGTCGCCGTAGATGACCGCCACCTTCTCGGCACCGTCCTCGGTGACCGCCTGGTGCGCCATCGCGGTGAAGGCACCCGGGCTTCCACCCGAGAATTGGAACGACAGCTCGCTGGTCATTTCCTCGGGGTTGACGGGGATGCCACCCACCCAGGGGATGTCGTTGGTCTCGAGTACCGCCAAGGCCGCGCCAGTGGAGAGTCCGATGCCACCGAGTACGGCGGAGACCTCGGCCTCGACCATCTTGCGGGCGCACCCGGCTGCTTCTTCAGGGGAGAGCGCGTTGCCGAGCGGACACGCCACGACCTCGACGGGATGACCGTCGATGCCACCCAGCTCGTCGTTCACGAACTCGACCCACCCGTCGACTGCGGTGTGCAACTCGGGCATGGCGGCAACCGGGGCACTGTCCACGTTGATGAATCCGATCTTCACCGGCTCGAGGGAATCATCGGCCGCCATTGGCTCCGGCACGTCGCCGGCAAACCACTCAGCACCCTGGAAGCGGGACAGGACTGTCTTGCCGTCGCCCTCGGACTGCTCGAAGCTTCCCGCAACGGTGCTTGTCGTCTCGCTGTCGGTGTCCACGTCGGACGCGGACTCGGCTTCGCTGCATGCGCCGAGCAGCATCGCTGCGGCGAGAGCTATCCCAAGGCCCGAGCGTGTGAACAGCTTCGAGCGGACTGTGCGGTGACTCATCTAACCCCCTGTTGACCGACCCCACGGGTCGGCGAATGCCGTTCCCGATGCGGGTCATCCTTCCACTTAACGCCGTAAAGTTCCAACAGACGGAGCCTGTACCGAGCGGGCACTCAGTTGCCGAAAAGCTGCGCGAATTCGGCCGGCACGGGTGAATCCAACTGTTCCATCGTGCAGTTCTCCGGCGACTTGTCCTGACGCCATCGCACGAATCGCGCCGGGTGGCGGAAGCGTCCATTGCTGATGTTCTCGCAGGTCACCTCGACCACACGCTCCGGGCGCAGTGGCACCCAGGGTGCCGAGTTCTTGCCGCCTGACCAACGATTCGGCGCACCGGGAACCCGATTGCCCGATGCTGTGCCCGCCTCGGCGTCATCGGGTGGGCCCCAGGGGTGGTTCACCTCGGCGCCTTCGGTGAGTGGCGCGAGTTCGCCGACCAGTGCCCGGCGCTGGGACTCCGAGAAGGCGCTGCACACGCCCACGTGGTGCAGCGCTCCGGCCTCGTCGCCGACGCCTCGAAGGCCCAATTTGAGCGACCCGACCCCGCCGTTCTTGTGCTCTGCATATCCGGCGACCACGCAGTCGACGCTGCGGTGGTGCTTCACCTTCACCTGAGCCCGCTTGTCCTCCAGGTATGCGCCCTCGCGCTTCTTGGCCATCACGCCGTCGAAACCACCGCCGTCGAATCGTTCGAACCATTCGTTCGCCTGCTCGAAGTCCTCGGTGGCGGGGGTGAGGTGCAGCGGCCGGGCAACGTCCTCGAGCAGACCGACCAGCGACTCGCGTCTCTTGGACAACGGGACCTCGCGGAGATCGAGAGCGTCCAGGGCGAGGATGTCGAACAGCACCAGGTGTGCGGGCGTTTCTTCGGCCAGGCGGTTCACGCGGGACTCCGCAGGGTGGATCCGTTGGCTGAGCAGGTCGAAATCCAGGCCTTCCGCGGAGGGCACGACCAGCTCCGCGTCCATGACGCAGCGGCCCGGCACCTGCTCGGTGAGGGGACCCATCAGCTCCGGGAAGTAGCGGGTGAGCGACTTGGTGTTCCGAGACGTCAGCTCGATCTCGTCGCCGTCGCGGAACACCAGACAGCGGAAGCCGTCCCACTTCGGCTCGTAGAGGAAGTCACCCTCGGGCATCTCCTTGGCGGCCTTGGCCAGCATCGGCTTCACCGGTGGCATCACGGGAAGGTCCATCAGTTGCCCCGGGCTGCAGAAACGAGTTGGTCGACCACATCGGCATCCTTGCCGACCAGGAGCAGTTCCTTGACAATCGGCTTGCACAGCCCTTGGTCGATCGCGTGGTCGAGAAAGGTCAGAAGCGGGTCGTAGAAGCCCGCTACGTTCACCAAGGCCATCGGTTTGGGGTGCAGGCCCAGGTAGCCCCAGGTGAGCACCTCGAAGAACTCCTCCATGGTGCCGATCCCGCCGGGCAGTGTGCAGAACGCGTCGGCCGCGTCGTACATCTGCTGTTTGCGTGCGGGCATGTCAGCCACGATGCGCAACTCGGTTGAACCCTGGTGTGCGATCTCCTTGTCACGCAGTTGCTGGGTGATCACGCCGATCACGTGGCTGCCGTTTTCGAGCGCCGCGTCTGCGACCACTCCCATCAGCCCGATGCTCCCCCCACCGAAGACCAGGTCGGCTCCGAGGTCGCCGATGCGCGAGCCGACGGCAGCCGCAACCCCGGCATACGCCGGGTCTTCTCCGACGCGGGACGCGCAGTACACCGCGATGCGGGGTCGCTGTGTGTCGCCGGTCGCTGTCACCTGACCAGCGTATGTGAGTGCAGCGGCGGCCGACCTCCGTGATCTGGCCGCGCCTGTGCAGCGCCTTTGGGCGCTTTGGCGATCCACAGGTAACTTCGGGGCCATGGAACACTCCATGCGCGAACGCGTAGACGACCTCGACGAGCGCGTTCAGAAGGCTTTCAACCCCGGTTCCGAGCGGTCTGTGCAGCGTCAACACGACCGCGGCAAGATGCTTGCCCGCGAGCGGATCGACTACTTCCTCGATGAGGGTTCCTTCCACGAACTCGACATGCTCGCCCGTCACCGGTCCGGCGACGACCTGCCCGATGATCCCTACGGCGACGGTGTGATCACGGGCTGGGGCACCGTCGATGGCCGCAAGGTCTTCGTGTTCTCACAGGACTTCACCGTCTTCGGCGGTGCGTTGGGAGAGGTGTTCGCGGAGAAGATCCACAAGTTGATGGACCTCGGCCTCAAGGTCGGCGCGCCCGTCATCGGGCTCAACGACGGCGCAGGTGCCCGAATCCAGGAAGGCGTGGTTTCGCTCGCCTCCTACGGCGGGATCTTCTACCGAAATGTGAAGGCCTCAGGAGTCACTCCCCAGATCTCGGTGATCATGGGACCGTGCGCCGGCGGTGCCGTGTACAGCCCGGCCATGACCGACTTCATCTTCATGGTGGACGAGACCTCCTACATGTTCATCACCGGCCCCGACGTCGTGAAGCAGGTTACCGGCGAGGAGGTCAGCCAACAGGACCTGGGCGGTGCACGCATCCACACCTCGACCTCGGGCGTTGCGCAGTTC
>JBPCTP010000533.1:0-3598 GCA_051011615.1 Microthrixaceae bacterium
GTTCTCGAGGACCCGGTCGTTGTCGTGCATGCCCGGACCCTAACGGCGGGCGAACACGAGAGCGTTCCGGGCAAGGGCCACAACGGCATGGCTGTATCGGTTGCTGTGGGCGGAGTTGGTGCTACCAGATGGCTTCCAGGAGCCAGAGCGAGCCCATGCCCACCACGAGCGTCCAGCCCACCGATCGCCTCCAAACGGCGACGGCGACGGCTATCGCCAGCGCGACGTACCAAGGGCCGAAGTCGCGCAACGCATCACCATCGAACGCGACCGCTTCTGCGACGAGCGCAGGCAGAACTGCCGCTGGAATCAGCTTCAGTGTTGCCTCGACACGCGGCGGGATCCGGCGGCCGGCGGCGAGCAGTATCGCCGAGGCGCGCATCACGTAGGTGCCCACCGCCACCACCAGGATCTGTACGCCGAATCCCATCAGGTGCTGCCCTCGGCAGCTGGTTTCGCTGGCTGGTCGGTGTTCACGAACACCGCGCCGACGGCCACGCCGGCCACTCCGCCGGCGAGGATGTTGGTGCCCGGCGGGAGGCCCCCTGCGCTCGCAGACACAACGGTCACAACAACCGAGACGAGGGCCGCGACCACCGCAGGACGGTGGGTGAGGGTGGGCACGGCCAGCGCGGTGAACATGAGCGGAATGATGAATTCCAGCTGGAGTCCGTCGGGTACCTGTGCGCCCGCCAGCACGCCCACTGCTGTGCCCGCCTGCCAGAACACGAACAGCACGGCGGCTGCACCCAGGTAGAACCAACGCCTGCGGACCGGGTCGTGGTCGGATCCGTACTCGATGACCGACAGCGTCGCCGCCTGGTCCGTCATCAAGTGGGGAAGTGTGATGCGCCAACGGCTCGGAAACTCCGAGAACGCAGGCGCCAGCGCGGCGGAATACAACATGAAGCGGGCATTGATGGCCAGGGCGGTTCCGATTGCAACGATTGCCGCCGCCCCACTGTCGTTGAGCTCCAGCAGTGAGAGTTGAGCGGCGCCGGCAAAGATCAGGACACTCGAAGACGCGCCGACGAGGTCGTTCTCAGCACTCTGGGCAACTGCAACGCCGTACACGGCACCGAAGGGAAGCACGCCGAGGGCAAGCACGAACGCCCGGCGCACCCCTGCGCGAAAAGCTGCCTGAGAGTCCTGGGAGAGCCCGCGCACGGGCTGCACCTTCGTCGCTCAGAACGACGACCGCCAGTGGCTTTCGGTGATCACGCTGTTGCGGCGCTGATCCAGCAGCTTCTGTATCCACTCGCGGAAGCCTTCGCTCTCGTCGGCGATCTCGACTCCGTAGTAGCACCAACCGGGGTCGGAGGTGGGAATAACGCGCCGTACCCGCCCCACAAAGGTCGCCTCCGGGGCGACGTGCACCTCCACAGCAGTGCCCTGCGTGATGGAGTCGTCGGTGTGGGCCACGATGCCGGCCCCGCTTGCCGAGACGTTGCGCATGTGGGCGTCCGCATCGTCCACGTCTTCGTTGCGTCCACGTCTGCGGCGTCCCCGAGGTTTCTTGGGCGTTGCGTGCAGATGCCTCCAACGCACGCGCAGGTCGCCGACCTCGATCCGCTCACCTACCCGCTTCTCGTACGACATGCTGTGGACATCGGCACATTTGGCCCGGAAATGAGGTCCCTGATCCGGATTTGTGAATCCCGTTCAGAGTCCGAGTTCGGTCGCCAAGCGGTTCAGGGCAAGGTGTGCCAGGGGCGTATCAACACCCAGCTCCGATGCGAGCTCTAGCGCGAGGGTGAGGTCCTTGTCGCCGAGTGTCCGCGTGTGCTCGAAGGGGCCACGGAGCGGGTCCTCGGGCGCCAGTCGCTCTGCATCCTGGCGGATCATGATCGCGCCGGGGCCGCCGGTGACCGCGTCGCTGTGACGGACCACCTTCCCGAGTTCGCCCACATCGAGACCCGCGGCCTCGGCCAGCCGCATCGCTTCACCCGCTGCCGTGAACGCGATGAAGTGCATGAGGTTGCGGGCGAGCTTCATCCTGGTTCCGCTCCCGACATCGCCACACGGTACGAAGAGGTCCGCCCACTTCGAGAAGGGCTCGCGAACCGCATCGACTGCAGCGTCGGATCCCCCGACCATCACGGCGAGTCGCGCGTCGTGGGCGCCCATGAAACCCCCCGAGACGGGGGCATCGACGACTTCGACGCCGTGTTCGGCGGCCCTCGAAGCAAGGTCGATGGCGGTCTCGGCATGCACCGTGGAGTGGATGGCGATCACAGTTCGTGCGGTTGCGGATTCGAGCAGCTCGCCCACCACGTCGCGCACCTGAGCATCGTCGAGCACCATCACCGATATCACGCCGCACTGCTGCGCCACCTCTGCTGACGAATAAGCGACCGTGGCGCCTTCTTCGCCGAAAGGCCGCGTTGCCTCCTCGTTGAGGTCCCGCACCACCAGCCCGCCGGGCCAGTCGAGCAGGTGGCGGGCCATGGGCCCGCCGATGTTTCCCAGTCCTATGAATCCAACAGCTGTGTGCTCTGTCATGCCGGCTCCGCCATCGACTTCGTCTGTAGGTACTCCTCGAATCCTTCAACGCCCATCTCGCGTCCGATCCCCGAATCCTTGTAGCCGCCGAAGGGCACGTCGCCGCCGTACCAAACACCACCGTTGACACTCATGGTGCCGGTCCGCACCCTCTCGGCAAACGCCCAGGCACGTTCGTGGTCGGCTGAGTGCACCGCTCCCGAGAGTCCGTAGGGGGAGTCGTTGGCGATTTCCAGGGCATGTTCATCGCCATCGTGGGCGATGAGCGTCAGCACGGGCCCGAAGATCTCCTCACGCGCAACGCGGGCGGAGTTGTCTAGTCCGGTGATGAGGGTCGGTTCGATCCAGAAACCCCGCTCACGATCCGGTGGTCTTCGACCTCCCGTGGCGAAGGTGCCGCCCTCGTCGGTGGCGAGGCGCATGTAGCCCTCGATCCGGTCCCGCTGTACCGCAGAGATCACGGGGCCGCAGAACGTGGATTCCTCATCGGGATCGCCACATCCGACGCTCTGCATGATCGCCGCGATCGCATCTGCGTACTCGTCGTAGCGTGAACGGGGCACAACGATCCGGGTGGTCAGCGCACAGCCCTGGCCGGCGTGTGTACAGCCGGCGATGCCTGCCATGGGGGCCACGGCAGCGGGATCTGCATCGTCGAGGGCCACATAGGCCGACTTGCCGCCGAGCTCGAGGAACACCTTCGTGAGGTTCTCCGCCGCATCTGTTGCGACCTTGCGCCCGGTAGCGGTGGATCCGGTGAAGCTCACGAGGTCGACGCGGGGGTCGCGAGTCAGCCGGGCGCCGATGGCGGGGTCGGAGGAAGTGAACACGTTGAACACGCCCGGGGGGATGTCGGTGCGCTCGGCGACGATCCTGGCGAGCGCGGTGGCGCAGCCGGGTGTGTCCGGTGCCGGTTTCAGAACGACCGTGCACCCGGCGGCGAGCGCCGGCACGACCTTCGCCAGGTTGATCTGCCATGGGAAGTTCCACGGCGTGATGGCGGCGACGACCCCTGCGGGCTCGCGCAGCACCCAGCGGCGCGAGGCAATGCCCATGGGCTCGGCGTCGCCGAGGTCGCGGCGCCACTCGTAGCGAC
>JBPCTP010000534.1:0-3276 GCA_051011615.1 Microthrixaceae bacterium
CCCCGACCTGAACGTGGTCGAGTGGATCGACTGCACCAGCGGATGCATCTCGGGCGCCGGCGGCTACGACAGCAACGGTCACGGCACCCACGTCGCCGGCACGGTCGCCGCCCTCGACAACAACATCGGCGTGGTCGGCGTGGCTCCGGGCGCTGACCTCTACGGCATCAGGGTCCTCAACTCCAACGGCTCGGGCAGCATGGCTGACGTCATCGACGGCGTCGACTGGGCCGTTGCCAACACCGACAAGGTGTCGGTCATCAACATGAGTCTCAGCGGTGGCGGGTTCTCGCAGAGCCTCTACAACGCCACCGCAGCGGCCAAGGCCGCCGGAATCGTCACGGTGGTCGCAGCCGGCAACTCCAACGCCAACGTCAGCACGGCCAGCCCCGCTGCCTTCGACAACGTGCTCACGGTCTCCGCCCTCGCCGACTACAACGGCCAGGGACTCCCCCAGGGCCCAGCGCTCTGCTCCTACGGCGCCGACGACACGTTGGCGTCATTCAGCAACTATGGCGCAGGCGTCGACATCATGGCCCCCGGCGTCTGCATCGACTCGACCCACCTCGGGTCGAGCTACTCGATCCTGAGCGGAACATCGATGGCAGCGCCCCACGCCGCCGGTGCCGCCGCGCTGCTCGCAAGCATGGGCAAGCCCACCAACGCCGCACAGGTCGACGCCATCGTGGGCACGCTCCAGAGCCAGGGCACCTTCGACTACATCGCCGACTCGAAGGACGGAATCCAGGAACCGCTGCTGAACGTCGGCAACAGCTCCGTCTTCGACCCGGTGTTCAAGAACGGCGTCGGCGGCGGCGGGCCCAGCGCCAGCTTCACCACCGATGTCAGCAGCGGCGTCACTCCCCTGCCGGTCAATTTCACCGACACCTCCACCGGCAACATCGACAGCTGGGCCTGGGATTTCGGCGACGGCAACACCTCCACCGACCCGAGCCCCACCCACACCTACACGACAGCGGGCAGCCACACCGTCGAACTCACCGTCACGGGGCCGGACGGCACAGGAACCAGCACCACGACCATCGAGGTCTCGGGCCCGCCGGTTCCCGCCAGCGCCGGTTTCACCGAGAGCGCCACCAGCGGCGACTACCCGCTCGAAGTCACGTTCACCGACACATCCACGGGCAGCATCGACAGCTGGGCCTGGGACTTCGGCGACGGCAACACCTCCACCGACCCGAGCCCCACCCACACCTACACCACGGCGGGCACCCGCACGGTCAGCCTCACGGTCAACGGCCCGGGCGGCCCTGAGAGCGTCCTGACCAAGACCAACCTGATCAACGTGACGGCGCCGCCGATCACCTACTGCTCCGCCGAGGGCAGCAACCAGAACTACGAACACATCAGCCGGGTCGTCGTGGGCGACCTCGACAACTCCTCCGGTGCCAGCGGCTACTCCGACTTCACCGGCCAGACCGCCCACCTCAATCCTGGCGACTCTGCCTCCGTTGCCCTGACGCCGGGCTTCGCCGGCTCCACCTACTCCGAGAACTGGGCCATCTGGATCGACTACAACGGCGACGGCGACTTCACCGACGGCGGCGAACAGGTCTTCACCGGCTCGAGCAACTCGACCCTGAACGGCAACTTCACCGTCCCTGGTTCGGCCAGCGGATCCACCGTCATGCGAGTCGCGATGAACTGGAGCGCCTCGCCGGATTCCTGCGGCGACTTCACCTACGGCGAGGTCGAGGACTACACCGTCGAACTGACCGCGGTTGCACCGACAGCAGGCTTCAACGCCAGCACCACCACACCGCTGGTCGGTGACGAAGTCGACTTCACCGACACATCCACCGGCAACATCGACAGCTGGGCCTGGGACTTCGGAGACGGCAACACCTCCACCAACCAAAACCCCTCCCACACCTACGCGACAGCCGACACCTACACCGTCGAACTCACAGTCACCGGCCCCGGCGGCAACAACAACACCACAACCAACATCGTCGTCACCGAGGCCGCCATCGAGTACTGCTCGACCAGCGGCGGCAACCAGAACTACGAGTACATAAGCGGAGTCCAGGTCGGCGGCTTCACGAATAACTCGGGCGCTGCCAGCTACACCGAATACACGGCATCGGCGATCAGCCTCGCCCCCGGAGCCAACACCAACGTTGCCCTCACCCCGACATTCCCAGGCTCCAGCTACAACGAATTCTGGGGCGTCTGGATCGACTACAACCGCGACGGCGACTTCAACGACAGCGGCGAGCAGGTATTCAGCGGCTCCAGCAACTCTGTCCTGAACGGCAACTTCACCGTCGACTCCGGCGCCTCGGGCACGACCCGCATGCGGGTAGCGATGCAGTGGAACGCAGCGCCGCCGAATTGCGGCAACTTCACCTGGGGTGAAGTCGAGGACTACACGGTCGAATTCAGCTAGCCAACTCGGCTAGGAATCTCCGCCCATCCGACGGTGCAGGCGGTCGGCTCCGGAATCGAATCCCGGCATCTGCTCCTGCACCGCGTGACCGAGGTCAGCTGCCAGTTCGGTAACGATCTCCTCAACCTCGAGCCATGAACGTGCCCGCAGCCCATCGATGTGCCGGTTATAGGGCTGATCGAAGATGATCACCGTGTTGCCCGTCACCCGGAGTGCGTCGATGTTGTGCGGCGCGTCGTCGATGTAGCACTGCGCCTCCACCTGCGGCTTGGCACCCAGGAAGCAGATGTCCCGGTATGGGATGCGGTTGGAGTCCAGCCAGCTGATCGTGTCTCCAATGGCCGTGGCGTGACCCCAGTTGACGTAGACCCGATGGGTGATGATCCGGATCCACATGCCGGCATCGGACAGGCGCCAAAGCGCATCGGCGGCGCCCTCATACATCGGCAAACTCGCGAGGATCCGGTGATCCTGCACTGCGATCCGGTGGAACTCCTCGAAGTCGTCGGGGCCGAAGTCCCACTCCTCGAAATCCCACGACCGTTCGATGGGCAGAGTGTCGGGTTCGACTCCCCTGGCGGCGGCCACGACGTCGCGGAAGCCGAGCGTGTAGTCGGCAACGACTCCATCCAGATCCACGCCGAACACGAACGGTGTGATCACACCTAGAGGGTGCCACACTGCGACCATGCATCGCCTGAGACTCGGGGTCGACCTCGACGGGGTCGTCGCCAACTTCAACCGGGGCTGGATCGAGCGCTACAACCGCGACTTCGGCGGATCGGTGAGCGAGCACGAAGTCGTCGAATGGGACTCACCCGTGAACCTGACGCACTTCGGCGGGATGGGACCCTTCTGGGATTGGG